>NZ_BBSK01000056.1:0-20118 GCF_001319805.1 Burkholderia sp. E168m22 | reverse complement strand
CGTTGTCCTTGCCCAGGTGTGCAATGCCGCCCGTCAACGGCGCGACGTGGCCGATCTTGACGACTTGATCGGCGGACGCGTTGCTTGCAGCTGCAGCGCACAGCATCGCTGCCGCGGTGATCGGCAACAGCTTTTGCATCTTGATATTCATGTAAGTCTCCAGTTCGGTCCCAAAAAACGCCATCGCCCGGTGCCCCGCTGCCATCCCCGTGTTTCAATCACTGGACGATTCGCCGGTTGCATCGTTCATGCACTTGGCCTCAAGCACGTGAAAACAGCCGCTTTTAGCAGCCGCCCGCTCGTACTTGCGCGCAAGTGTAGGTGATCAAATTAATTTGTGGGACTTTTTTAGGATAGTGGTAACACTACCGATATGCGCGCTTTGGAGGGATGACTCGAATGGCGCTGCAAGCCCCGACGGATAAGGGTTTCCGCTAGTTCCAGCACACTCTGGAAAGGTCGTTTCAATCGATTCGCGCGGGCATTTCGATTCGGTATTTTGTGTCCGCGATCATTGAATGAAACGCGCGTGACAGCATGCGCGTTTCGTCGTCGGATATCCATCGTTCCAGCGGTTGAAGCAGCGTTCAGGCAGCCGATGCGCGCCACTCCGCGTCGAGCGCGGCGACCAGTTGCGACGTCGTCAACGCATCGCCGCGCCGCCGCGCGAGCGGCGCGCCCTGGCCGGCCCACAGCGACAGGTAGTCGCCGTCGTTCGCGCGCGCGGCGGCCTGACGCAACGGCTGGGTCAGTGCGTTCTGCACCGGATACGGCGGGACGTCGGCCACGTGCTCGCCGAGCCGCGCCATCAGCGCGTTGCGCAGCCCGCGTGCATGACGGCCGGTGATCGCGCGCGTGACCTGCGTCGACGTATCGGCGCTCGCGAGCAGGCGAGCCTTCCAGTCGGCGGCGATCGCGCTTTCCGCGCACGTGAGGAACGCGGTGCCGAGCTGCGCGCCCTGCGCGCCGAGCGCCAGTGCGGCCGCGATGCCGCGGCCGTCCATGATGCCGCCCGCGGCCAGCACGGGCAGGCCGGTCGCGTCGACGAGCTGCGGGACGAGCGCGAACGTGCCGATCAGCGCGTCCTCGGCGGCACCGATGAAGGTGCCGCGATGGCCGCCGGCCTCGGCGCCCTGCGCGGAGATCGCATCGGCGCCGGCCGCCTGCCACGCGAGCCCTTCGGCGACGTGCGTCGCGGTGCCGATCACATACGTGCCGGCGGCTTTCAGACGGGCGACGTCGGCCGCGTCGAGCACGCCGAACGTGAAGCTCGCGACCGGCACGCGCAGCGCGACGAGCGCATCGAGCTGCGCGCGGAAATCGGGCGCGTAGCGCGCGGGCGCCGTGCCCGGCGGCAGGCCGAGCGCGGCGTTCAGCGGGTCGATCGCCGCGAGTGCGCGCGCGACGGTCGCCGCATCCGGCGCGGCGTCATCGGGCAACACGAACAGGTTGATCGCGAACGGGCGATCAGTCGCCGCGCGGATCGCGGCGACTTCGGCTTCGATACGCTCGGGCGCGAGCGCGCCGGCGCCGAAGCTGCCGAGCGCACCGGCATTCGATGCGGCGGCGGCCATCGCGGTCGTGGTCGCGCCGACCATCGGCGCCTGCACGAGCGGCAGACGCAGGCCGAAGCGTTCGGAAAAGGGCGTGGAAAACGAGCGGGCGGACATGGCGAATCCTTCGATGACGATGCGCGAAAGCGCTTTGTAAAGGCCGACACATCGACTTTATCGAAGCCGCGCGGCACCGAAAAATGAATAATCGAGATCGAAACGATCGCTGCGCGAGAAGCGCCCGCGTGCACTGCAGCACCGAACGATTGGTGGCACACTAGGCCGCCCTCTTTTCACCCCGGGGCGCCTCGCGCACCCCGCCTGCCAGGAGTTCAGAACGTGACTGCCCAATGGATCGACATCCCGACCGGTAACGACAGCTTCGGCGGCTATCTCGCACTGCCCAAGCGCGGCAAGGGCCCTGCCGTCATCATCATCCAGGAGATCTTCGGCGTGAACGCGCACATCCGTGCGGTCGCCGACCAGTACGCGGCCGACGGCTTCGTCGCGCTCGCGCCCGACGTGTTCTGGCGCACGCAGCCGCGCGTCGAGCTGACCTACGAAGGCGCGGATCGCGACAAGGGCATCGAGCTGATGAAAAAGACCGACGTGGGTCTCGCGGTCGCGGACATCGGCGCGGCGGCCGACGCGTTGCGCGCCCGCCCCGAAGTGGCCGGCAAGCTCGCCGCGATCGGCTACTGCTTCGGCGGCCAGCTCGCGTACCGCGCGGCCGCGACCGGCAAGCTCGACGCGGCGGTGTCCTATTACGGCGGCGGCATCCAGAACGCGCTCGACCTCGCCGGCCAGGTCACGCAGCCGATCCTGTTCCACTACGCGGAAAACGACCACGGCATTCCGCTCACCGCCGTCGACCAGGTCAAGGCCGCATTCGCCGGCCACGGCGATGCGTCGTTCCACGTGTACCCGGGCGCCGAGCACGGCTTCAACTGCACGGACCGCGCGTCGTACAACCAGCGCGCGGCGGCGCTCGCGCACGGCCGCACGCTGACCTTCCTCGCCGAGCATCTCTAAAAAGGCCCGGCCGCCGGCCCGCCACGCCGGGCTCGCGTTATGCTCGCACCATCGCCACGAGTCACAACGGGGGTGACCGCGATGCACTCGGACTATCTCGCGCATGACGCAATCGGCCTCGCCGCGCTCGTGCGCGACCGCCAGGCCAGCCCGCGCGAACTGCTCGACGCCGCGATCGGCCAGGCCGAAGCGGTCAACGGCGCGATCAATGCGATCGTGCTGCAAGACTACGAAGCCGCGCGCGAACGTGCGGCGGGCGCGCCCGAACCGGGCGCCGATGCGCCGTTCGCGGGCGTGCCGTATCTCGTCAAGGATCTCGGCGCGGCGGTCGCCGGGCTGCCGCTATCGATGGGCAGCCGGCACTACCGCTACTTCGTGCCGGCCGACGATTCGCCGGTGATCGCGCGCAGCCGCGCGGCGGGCCTGAACGTATTCGGCAAGACCAACACGTCCGAGATCGGCCAGATGCCGTACACCGAACCGGCACTGTTCGGCGCGTGCCGCAACCCGTGGAATCTCGATCACACGCCGGGCGGTTCGAGCGGCGGCGCGGCGGCGGCCGTCGCGGCCGGCATCGTGCCGCTCGCGCATGCGTCCGACGGCGGCGGCTCGATCCGCATTCCGGCGTCGTGCTGCGGGCTGTTCGGCCTGAAGCCGAGCCGCAACCCGGTGCTGGTCGACCTGCCGTCGAACGGCGAACTCGTCGTCCAGCACGCGGTGTCGCGCAGCGTGCGCGACAGTGCGCTGCTGCTCGACGTGACGACCGGCCAGACGCTGCCGCCCGGCGCGCCCGGCACCTTCCTCGGCGCGATCGATACGCCGCCCGGCCCGCTGCGGATCGGCCTCGTCGTCGATCCGATGCTCGCGCCGGCGCTCGCCGACGACACGCGCGCGGCGCTCGACGACGCGGCCGCGCTGCTCGAATCGCTCGGCCATCACGTCGAACCGGCGACGCTGCAGATCGACTATGCGCGTGCGGCCGAAACCTTCCTCACGCTGTGGGCGACGATCGCCGAAGAAATGGTGCTCGGCGCGCGCGAACTGACCGGCCGCACGCCGCGGCGCGGCGAATTCGAGGCCGCGACCTGGGCGATGGCCGTGGTGGGCCGGCGGCTCGCGCGCACGCGCCTGCCCGACGTGCTCGAATGGCAACGCCAGCTCACCGTGCAGGTCGCCGGTCTCGTGTCGCGTTACGACGCGATCCTGTGCGCCTCGCTCGCGGGACCGCCGGTGAAGATCGGCGAACTGCAGCCGACGCCGTTCGAATCCGCGCAGATGAAGCTGGTCGCCGCGCTGCCGGTGAAGCCGCTACTGAAGGAGATGCTCGCGAAGTCGTCGGAGAAGGCGTTCGCGTGGGCCGGCTGCACCGAGCTGTTCAACCTGACCGGCCAGCCGGCGATGTCGGTGCCGCTGTACTGGAACGCGCGCGGGCTGCCGATCGGCGTGCAGTTCGCCGCGCGCCACGCGGACGAAGCGTTGCTGCTCCGGCTCGCGCGGCAGCTCGAACAGGCGCGGCCGTGGTTCGACCGCCGCCCGCCGCTGATGCAGGCGCAGCGCTGATTCAGCGGCTTCCGCCACGCGGCATGCGCGGCGCTTCACGATAAAAAAGCCCCGCCGGCGCAAACCGGCGGGGCTTTCACGCATGCAACCGCGTGACGGCGCTCGTTACACCGCGAGCCGTTCGCAGATCGTCCGCGTGGCGGTCGCCAAGTTCAGCGTGTAGAAATGCAGCCCCGGCACGCCCGCGTCGATCAGGCGCTGGCACAGGTTCGTGACGACGTCCGCGCCGAACGCGCGGATCGACTCGCGATCGTCGCCGAAGCTCTCCAGCCGGCGCGCGACCCAGCGCGGCACTTCGGCGCCGCACATCTCGGAGAAGCGCATCAGCTGAGAGAAGTTCGTGATCGGCATGATGCCCGGCACGATCGGCACGTCCACGCCCAGCTTGCGCGCATCGTCGACGAAGCGGAAATACGCGTCCGCGTTGAAGAAGTACTGCGTGATCGCGGAATTCGCGCCGGCTTTCACCTTGCGCGCGAAATTCTCGAGATCGGCCTTCGGCGAGCGCGATTGCGGGTGGTACTCCGGATAACCGGCGACTTCGATGTGGAACCAGTCGCCATGCTCGGCGCGGATGAAGCTGACGAGCTCGGACGCATAGCGCAGCTCGCCGACCTCGCCCATCCCCGACGGCAGGTCGCCGCGCAGCGCGACGATGTGCCGGATGCCGTGCGAGCGGTACTGGTCGAGGATCGCGCGCAGGCTGTCGCGCGACGAGCCGATGCACGACAGGTGCGGCGCGGCCTCGAGGCCGTCCTTCTGCATGTCGAGCACGGTATCGAGCGTGCCCTGCTGCGTCGAGCCGCCGGCGCCGAACGTCACGGAGACGAATTTCGGCTTCAGCGGCAGCAGCTGCGCGCGCGTGGCGCGCAGCTTTTCGACGCCGTCCGCCGTCTTCGGCGGGAAGAATTCAAACGAGAGTTCGATCGGTTTCATGATTCGATGGGGTTGGGCCTGCGCCCGCCAGCTCTCAGCCGATGTCGCGCTGGCCGAAGATCAGGGCGGACAGCAGCCACGACACAATGCTGTACAGGATCGAACCGAAGAACGCGGACCAGAACCCCGACACCTCGAAGCCCTTCAGCAGCGACGACGCGAACCAGAAGCACAGCGCGTTCACGACGAGGATGAACACCCCGAGCGTGACGATCGTGACGGGCAGCGTCAGCAGGATCAGCACCGGACGAATCACCGTGTTGATCAGCCCGAGCACGACCGCGATGATCAGCGCGGTGCCGAAGCTCTTGATGTGGATCGACGGCACGAGGTACGTGATGATCAGCAGCGCCAGCGCGTTGATGACCCAGGTGAGGATGACGCTCATGGAGGGCTCCGGTTCGGTTGTCGATCGGTACGATCGGTGAGCGCCGCCGCGCCGCGCGCCCGCAACGGGCGCGCGGCGCGGCGGCAGCGCATCAGTACATCAGTAGCGGTAGTGGTTCGGCTTGAACGGGCCGTCCTTCTGCACGCCGATGTACGAAGCCTGCTCGTCCGACAGCACCGACAGGTTCGCGCCGATGCGCGCCAGGTGCAGGCGCGCGACCTTTTCATCGAGATGCTTCGGCAGCACGTACACCTTGTTCTCGTACTGCTCGCCGCGCGTGAACAGCTCGATCTGCGCGAGCGTCTGGTTCGCGAACGAGTTCGACATCACGAACGACGGGTGGCCGGTCGCGCAGCCGAGGTTCACGAGGCGGCCTTCGGCCAGCAGGATCACGCGCTTGCCGTCCGGGAAGATGATGTGGTCGACCTGCGGCTTGATGTTTTCCCACTGGTACTGGCGCGTCGACGCAACGTCGATTTCCGAGTCGAAGTGACCGATGTTGCAGACGATCGCGTTGTGGCGCATCGCCTTCATGTGATCGTGGTTGATCACGTGGTAGTTGCCGGTCGCCGTCACGAAGATGTCGGCCTTGTCGGCCGCGTATTCCATCGTCACGACGCGGTAGCCTTCCATCGCCGCCTGCAGCGCGCAGATCGGATCGATTTCGGTGACCCACACGGTCGCGCCCAGGCCGCGCAGCGACTGCGCGCAGCCCTTGCCCACGTCGCCGTAGCCCGCGACGACCGCGACCTTGCCCGCGATCATCACGTCGGTCGCGCGCTTGATGCCGTCGACGAGCGATTCACGGCAGCCGTACAGGTTGTCGAACTTCGACTTCGTGACCGAATCGTTCACGTTGAACGCCGGGAACGGCAGGCGGCCGTCCTTTTCCATCTGGTACAGGCGGTGCACGCCGGTCGTGGTCTCTTCGGTCACGCCCTTGATGTGCGCGAGGCGCTTCGAGTACCAGTTCGCGTCGACGTCGAGGTGGGCCGCGATCGACTTGTACAGCGCGACTTCTTCCTCGTTGGTCGGCTTCGCGATCACCGAACGGTCCTTCTCGGCCTTCGAGCCGAGGATCAGCAGCAGCGTTGCGTCACCGCCGTCGTCCAGGATCATGTTCGCGAATTCGCCGTTCGGCCATTCGAAGATGCGGTGCGAGAACTCCCAGTATTCGTCGAGCGATTCGCCCTTGAACGCGAACACCGGCGTGCCGGCTTCGACGATCGCGGCCGCCGCGTGATCCTGGGTCGAGAAGATGTTGCACGACGCCCAGCGCACGTCGGCGCCGAGCGCCTTCAGCGTCTCGATCAGCACGCCCGTCTGGATCGTCATGTGCAGCGAACCGGCAATGCGCGCGCCCTTCAGCGGCTGCTGCGCCTTGTATTCGTCGCGGATCTGCACGAGGCCCGGCATTTCGGTCTCGGCGATGTTGAGTTCCTTGCGGCCCCAGCCGGCCAGCGCCATGTCGGCGACGACGTAATCGTGGGAAGCCTTGGAATCGATAATGGCGTTCATCACGCCCTCCTTTCTAAAAAGTTTCTAGATTGGTGACGTGAGCGCCGTTCAGGAAGCGGGGCCGGCGCGGAAAAATCGCCGCACGGCTGCTTGGTGAAGCTCTCCGAGCCTGGCGGACACGGATGGTCCGTCGCAACGCTCCTCGGAAAACGGAGGGGATTGTAGCAAATCGGCGCGCGAAATGCGCAAGGACGACGCGTAGGCACGCGACGCGCGCGGTGCCGGCGCGCGCGGCCGTCGGCAAAGGGTCGGGACTTCTTCGGGTCAGGACTCCGCGCCGACCCACGCCTGCTCGCGCAGCCGCGCGCGCAGGCGTGCGACGGCCTGGCTGTGCAGCTGGCACACGCGCGATTCGCTCACTTCGAGCACCGCGCCGATCTCGCGCAGATTCAGACCCCGTTCGTAGTACAGCGACATCAGCAGCTTCTCGCGCTCCGGCAGCCGCTCGATCGCCTCGACGAGCGCCTCGCGCAGGTGGTCGTCGAGCAGCGCCGACAACGGATCGGCGTGATCGACGCGATAGCGGTCGAGGAACGGCTCGTCATCGGCCGCGCGGTCGAAATCCTCGTAATAGATGAGCTGGCTGCCGTGCAGGTCCTGCAGCATCCCCTGGTATTCGTCGAGCGGCATGTTCAGGTGCTGCGCGATCTCGGTCTCGCTCGCCGAGCGGCCGAGGTGCTGCTCGACCTGGTGCACCGCGTGCTCGACCTCGCGCGACGTCTTGCGCAGGCTGCGCGGCAGCCAGTCGTTGCTGCGCAACTCATCGAGCATCGCGCCGCGGATGCGCTGCGTCGCGTAGGTCTCGAACTGCGCGCCCTGATCTTCCTTGTAGCGGCCGGCCGCGTCCATCAGGCCGATCATGCCGGCCTGGATCAGGTCGTCGAGATCGACGCTCGCCGGCATCTTCGCGACGAGCTGCAGCCCGAGGCGGCGCACGAGCGGCGCGTATTGCGCGAGCACGTCGGCCTGGGACATCTTTCCTTGAGCGTTGTACATCGTGGCTCTCTCCTTCGGGTGGCGCTCACGCGGCGTGTGCCGCGCCCGCCTCATACGACGGCTTGCCGCCGGCGTGGACCGCGCGGCCCGCACCCGAACGCGGGCGCATCGGCCAGTACAACAAATCGGCGGCAATCTGCCGGTAATCGCGCGCGGCAGGCGACGACGGGAACGCGTCGACCACCGCATGCATCAGTTCGCGGGCGTGCTCGACGAGCGGATCGGCGCTCACGCAGCCCGCATCGGCGATCGATACGGTCAGGTAGCGGCTCGCGACGCCCGCGAGGTTGTCGAAGGCCGTCTTCGCGTCCGCGTGGCTGCCGACCTGGTTGGTTAGCACGCGGAACTGCGCGAACGCGTGCGCGAAATGCAGCCGCTTCATGCACGCGTACGCCTCGGTGATCGCCTGCGCGGCGACCCGCGTGACGACCAGCACGTCGTGCGCTTCGCGCGCGAGCGCCGAGAACGACCCGTCGGCGCCGAGCTGCGCGTCGACGAGGACGATATCGGCCGGGCCGTCGATGAAGTCGCTCAGTTGCGCGTCGCTGTAGCCGGCGCGCGCGAGCCGCGCGGCGCCGCACAGGCCGAAGCCGGCCGCCACCCGCGTGCGTTCGCCATCGCGCAGCCACGCGCCGGCGAGCGTCGCGCTGGCCGAATGCACGTCGGCGCGCTCGTCGACGACGAGCACGTCCTTGCCGAGCGACGCGAGCGCCGCCGCGAGATTCACCACGGTGGACGTGCAGCCGACGCCCGCCGGTCCGCCCGTCACCGCGACGATGCGCGACGCGCGCCCGGCGAGCAGGCGCCGCAGCCCTTCGGCCTGATCGATGATCCGTTTATCCAAATCGCACCTCGTGCAGCTCGGCGGTGGAACGTGCGGTCAGTGCGGAAAGCAGCGTCGGCATGTCCTCGTCTTGCGGCACGAAGGGCGAGCCGTCGCGCGGCACACAGAACGCGCTCTTCAGCAGGAATTTGGTCGACGCGACGTACAGGTTCTCCGGCACCTTCTGGCCGGTCGACACGTAGTGGACCGGCAGCTTGTAGCGGATCACCGTGTCGAGCACGCCGCCGAGGTGGGTCGCCTCGTCGAGCTTCGTGAGGATGCAGCCGGCGAGATCCGGGTGATCGCCCGCGCTGCGGTACGCCTGCACGACTTCGTTCAGCGTGTCGCCGTGGCTCGTCGCGTTGAGCAGCAGCAGGCGCTGTACCGGCGCGTTCGCGCCGTGCAGCATCGCGATCTGGTCGGACACCGCGCGGTCGCGCTGGCTCATGCCGATCGTGTCGATCAGCACGATGTGCTTGTTGCGCAGCTCGGACAGCGCGAGCGCGAGGTCGCCCGCGTCCTTCACCGCGTGCACCGGCACGCCGAGGATCTTGCCGAAGATGCGCAGTTGCTCGTGGCCGCCGATCCGGTAGCTGTCGGTGGTCAGCAGCGCGACCTTGCTCGCGCCGAAGCGCATCACGCAGCGCGCGGCCAGCTTCGCGGTGGTGGTCGTCTTGCCGACGCCCGTCGGCCCCATCAGCGCGAACACGCCGCCGCGCTCCATCAGCGCGTCCTCGCTATCGAGCACCGGCAGGTTCGACGCGAGCACCGACTGCGCCCATTCGGCGGCCTGCTCGAAGGTCTGCGCGCCGTCGCCGGACGGCAGGTTGTCGACCAGCATCCGCACCAGTTGCGCGGAAAAGCCCGCCGCGAACAGGTGCTTCGTCAGCGCGCCGTGAACGGCGCTGCGGCGCTGGCGGTCGTGCCACATCAGGCTGTCGAACTGCTCTTGCATCATCCCGCGCAGCTCGCCCAGCTCCTGCATCACGGTGTCGTTGACGATCCGCTCGATACGCGACTTCACCGCGTCGGCCACCGCGGCGGCCGCGTCGGACGACAGGCGCGTGCGTTCGGCCGTCTTGGCGGCGTACGCGGCGCCCGTGTCAGGGGCGCGCCGCGCGGCGGCCGGCGCGCCGGCCGCCGGCATCCGGCGTTCTGCGTCGCGCACGATGTCTCGCGCCCAGTCGGGCGGCGTCGCGCTGGCTGCGGGCTGCGGCGCGCTCGCCTGCGGCTCGGCAGGCGCCTGCGCTCGGGCGATCAGCGCGTCGCGCTGCTGCGTGAGGCGCTTCGCGTGCTCGACCAGCCACGGTGCGGGTTCGGAAGTGGGGGCCGGCACCCCGGGGGCAGGTGATCCGGCGGCCGGCGCTGCGATCGACGGCGCGGCCGCATCGGCCTCGATCGACGAACGATGCGCATCCGCCTCTTGCGGGTCGGCGCTTGCGCCGAATACGGACGAGAACACGTCCGGCAGCCCGCCTTCGCCCGCCGCATACGGATTGACGGCCGGGCGCGGTGCGATGCCGGGGCGCGACACGATGCCCGGCACGGCGGCGGCCGGCACGGATTCCGGCACGCGCGACGGGGCGACGCGCGGACGCGCGGCCGGCGGCGCCACCGCGGCCAGATCCGAATCTGCGAGTGCAACGATTTCGACACTGCCGTCATCGAGCGTGCGGTTCGACAGCACGACCGCGTCGGCGCCGAGCGCCTCGCGCACGAGACGAAGTGCGTCGCGGCTCGTTGCGCCGGTGAATTTGCGAATGTTCAAGCGGAACCCCCGATGACGTTAACGACTTTGATCGTGCGTGTGTCCGGCACTTCGGCATACGACAGCACTTTCAATTGCGGCAGGCTGCGGCGCAGGAAGCGCGCGAGCATCGCGCGCAGCGCGTGCTGCACCAGCAGCACCGGCGGCAGCCCGAGATTCTGTTGACGCAGCATCGCTTGCTGCGTGCCGGTCAGAAGGTTGTGCGCGAGGCCGGGCTCGAGGCCCGGGTTCGCGCCGGTGGCGAGCGCCTGCGACAGCACGCGCTCCAGGTTCGCGTCGAGGCCCATCACCTGCATTTCGCCGTTGCCCGGATACCACTGCTGCGTGATCGCGCGGCCGAGCGAGAGCCGCACCGCGGCCGTGATCTCGAACGCGTCGCCACGGCCCGCATGCTCGGACACGGCCTCGAGGATCGTGCGCATGTCGCGGATCGGCACGCCTTCCTCGAGCAGGTTCTGCAGCACCTTCTGCAGCGTGGTGAGCGAGATCGTCTTCGGCACGAGGTCCTCGACGAGCGACGGCGCGTCCTTGCCGGTACGCTCGACGAGCGCCTGCACTTCCTGGCGGCCGAGCAGCTCGGCCGCGTGCTGGACGACGAGATGGTTCAGGTGCGTCGCGACCACCGTGCTCGCGTCGACCACCGTGTAGCCGTACACCTGCGCCTGCTCGCGCAGCGCGACGTCGATCCACACGGCCGGCAGCCCGAACGCGGGGTCCTGCGTGACGGCGCCCGGCAGCGCGGCCGTCACCTGACCCGGGTTGATCGCGAGCCACTGGCCCGGGAACACTTCGCCCGCGCCGATCTCGACGCCCTTCAGCGCGATCCGGTACGCGTTCGGCCGCAGTTCGAGGTTGTCGCGGATATGGATCACCGGCGGCAGGAAGCCGATTTCCTGCGCGAATTTCTTGCGGATGCTCTTGATGCGCTTGAGCAGCTCGCCGTCGCTGTTCTTGTCGACCAGCGGGATCAGCCGGTAGCCGACTTCGAGGCCGAGCGGGTCGATCAGCTGCACGTCGTCCCACGTCGCTTCGTGGCTGTCGGCCGGCAGCACGGCGGGCGGTGCGATGTCGGTCACGTCGCCGGCCGCCTTGCGGGCCGCCGCGCGCTTGGTCTGGGTACGCGCCAGCCAGATCGCGCCGCCGCCGAGCGCGAGGAACGCGAAGTGCGGCATCCCCGGGATCAGCCCCATCAGCACGATGATCGCGCCAGTGATGTTCAGCACGCGCGGGTTCGTGAACAATTGGCCAGTGATCTGCGTGCCGATGTCCTCGTCGGTCGCGACGCGCGACACGATCACGCCGGCCGCGGTCGAGATCACGAGCGACGGGATCTGCGCGACGAGGCCGTCGCCGATCGTCAGCAGCGTGTAGTTGGTGCCGGCCGCGGCGAAGCTCATGTCGTGCTGCACCATCCCGACGATCAGCCCGCCGATCACGTTGATCGCCATGATGATCAGGCCGGCGATCGCGTCGCCGCGCACGAACTTCGACGCGCCGTCCATCGACCCGTAGAACTCGGCTTCCTGCGACACGGCGAGGCGGCGCTTGCGGGCCTGCTCCTCGTTGATGAGGCCGGCGTTGAGATCCGCGTCGATCGCCATCTGCTTGCCGGGCATCGCGTCGAGCGTGAAGCGCGCGGACACTTCGGCGATCCGCCCCGCGCCCTTCGTGATCACCATGAAGTTGATGATCATCAGGATCACGAATACGACGATGCCGACCGCGAAGTTGCCGCCCACGAGGAAGTGGCCGAACGCCTCGATCACCTGGCCGGCCGCGTCGGGCCCGGTGTGGCCTTCGAGCAGCACGACGCGCGTCGACGCGACGTTCAGCGACAGGCGCAGGAGCGTCGAGAACAGCAGCACGCTCGGGAACGCCGCGAAGTCGAGCGGCTTCATCGTGTACATGCTGACGAGCAGCACCATCACGGACAGCGCGATGTTGAACGTGAACAGCAGATCCAGCAGCATCGGCGGCAGCGGCAGGATCATCATCCCCAGGATCATGCAGATGAGGATCGGGCCCGCGAGCGCGCGCAGGTTCGTGCCTGCCAGCACGTTCGGGCGCTTCGCGAACAGGCCGGTGGTCGGGGTGCTCATGCTGCGTTCCCTTGCTTGCCGAGGGTGTCCTCGGCTTCTTCACGCTCGTCGTCGGCGGCGACCGACGTGCCCTTGTCGAGTTCGGCCGGCACGTCGAGATCGACCGGCATCGCCGGGAACGCGCCGCCTTCCGAACGGAAGCGCTTGAGCTGGTAGACCCACGCGAGCACTTCCGCGACCGCCGAGTACAGCGAACCGGGGATCTCGCGCTCGAGTTCGACGTTGTGATACAGCGCACGCGCGAGCGGCGGCGCTTCGAGCAGCGGCACGTTGTGCTCGGCCGCGAGTTCGCGGATGCGCGCGGCGACGAGGTTCACGCCCTTCGCGACGACCTTCGGCGCGCGCATCTCGCCATCCGTGTATTGCAGCGCGACCGCGAAGTGCGTCGGGTTCGTGACGACCACGTCGGCCTTCGGCACGGCCGCCATCATCCGGCGGCGGGCGATCGCGCGCTGCTGCTGGCGAATCCGCCCCTTCACGTGCGGATCGCCTTCGTTCTCGCGATGCTCGCGCTTCACTTCTTCCTTCGTCATGCGCAACTTCTTGTTGTACTGCCAGAGTTGGTAAGGCACGTCGAGCCCGGCGACGACCAGCATCCCGGCGACCGTCGTACCGCAGCACACGGCGACCAGATGCAGCGCATCGGGCAGCGCGGCGCCGAGCGGCTGGGTCGCGAGGCCGAGCAGTTCGTCCTTGCTGCGCCAGATCGCGATGCCGCCAATCCCGCCGACGACCAGCGTCTTCGCGATCGACATCCCGAGCTGGATCGGCCCCTGGATCGAGAAGATCCGGCCGAGGCCCGAGATCGGGTTCAGGCGGTCGAACTTCAGTTCGAACGTCTTTTGCGAAATCAGCCAGCCGCCGAGCGCCATCGGCGCGAGCAGCGCGGCGACGCCGGTCAGCGCAAGCAGCGGCAGCAGCGCGGCGAAGCCTTCGAGGCTCGCGCTGCCGGCCGCCGACAGCATCCGGTGGGTGTCGAACGCGGTCGCGCGATCGAACGTGAACGCGCCGCGCAGCATCGCCTGCAGATGCGCGCCCGACGGGCCCGCGAGCAACCATGCGCCGTAGAACCCCGCCGCGAGCAGTGCGAACGAAGCCAGTTCGCGCGAACGCGCGACCTGCCCCTCCTCGCGCGCCTTCTCGCGGCGCCTGGGAGTGGCGGCTTCGGTCTTGTCGAGATCGCTCTCGTCTGCCACGGGGCCTCCAGTCGGGTACGGCGAAATGCCGCTTTCCAGTGACACCGATTATTCATGGAGGCGTCAAACGCCGATCGGTCGAGCAAAGCCGGGAAAGGGGGGTATTTCGGAGAATCGGGCGAGCCGCCGCGAACGCGGCCGGAGCGGGGGCGGAACGCCGCGCGGCGCGGCGGGAAAACGGGCCGGCCGGCGCGTCGGCGCGTCGGCGTATCGGCGTATCGGCGTATCGGCGTATCGGCGTATCGGCGTATCGGCGAAGCGGCGAAGCGGCGAAGCGGCGAAGCGGCGAAGCGGCGAAGCGGCGAAGCGGCGGCGGCCAGCGGGACCGCGGCGGCGCGATGCAGGGGAACGGTGCACCGGCGGCCGGGAAAGGCGGGAAATCGGCCTCGACGCAACGATGTCGCGCATCGGAACGAAACGGCCGGCCGCCGGCCTTGAGCGGCCCGACCGACCGAAGCGGCCTCGGGCCTGTTCACGCCGACAACGGGCTTGCGCTGGCCCTAGCCGGCCGCCGCCCGCTGCAGCGCGCCGAGATCGAGCTTCTTCATCGTCATCACCTGCGCCATCACGCGCTCGGCGCGGGCCGGGTCGCCGGTCATCAGCTCGGCCATCTGCACGGGCACGACCTGCCACGACACGCCGAAGCGGTCGCGCAGCCAGCCGCATTGCTGCGCGCGCTCGTCGCCGCCTTCGGACAGGCGCGCCCAGTAATGGTCGATCTCGGCCTGGTCGCGGCAGTTGACGACGAACGACACGGCCGGCGTCATCTGGAACACGGGGCCGCCGTTCAGCGCGACGAACGCCTGCCCGTCGAGCTCGAACGCCACGGTCATCACCGCGCCCTCGGCGTTGCCGGACGCGTGCGCGCCGGCCTTGCCGTAGCGCGCGACGTGCACGATGCGCGCGTTGTCGAACACCGATACGTAGAAACCGGCGGCCGCCTCGGCGTCGCGGTCGAACCACAGGAACGGCGTGATGCGCTGGATACGCGGATTCATGGCGCTGTCTCCTCGATGTCGTGCCGGCACCGGTGCCGGTCTTACATCGTAGACGCTATGCCGGCGCCCGGCCGCGCGCCGGTCCGTAGCCTCGCGCCCGCCGGGTCGAAAAAAAGGGGGCGATCGCTCGCCCCCCTCGTTCCTGCGTCCGGCCGTGCCGCGTCAGAACGCGACGAACGGCTGCGGGCCGCCGCTCGCGGTCTTGTCCATCCCGAAGTAGATCGTCTTGCCGTAGAAGTGCGGCATGCCGATGTCGAGCCAGCTGGACGAGCCGAACGGGCCCGCGATGTCGTTGAACGCGAACGTCGACGGGTTGGAGAACAGCGAATCCGCATTCGTGACCGGCATCGACACGGTGCCCGACGCGCCGTTCTGGCCGCTCAGCGTGGCCGAATAGGTGGTCGTCGCCGACGGGCAGTAGAACTCCGTATTCCTCGAACAGACCGTCTGCGCCGAATCGTTGAAGAAATACGCGTTGGAGCCGGTATCGAAGAACGCAGTCACGCTGCGCCCCTGGAACGTCGCACTGACGTCGCCGGTCGTGGTCGACGTCATCACCGTCTTGCCGCTCAGGTTCGGCAGGCCGAACGTCAGCGTGCCGGTCGCGCTCGCCTGCCCGCTGTCGGAGATGGCCGGCATCTGCACGCTCACCCCGTCGTTGTTCGCGAACCGATGCACCGGGTTCGCCACCTGCTGCGCCAGCGGCACGAGCGCGACCGTGCAGCGCGCGTTGTCGCCGTTCGGGCACGCGTAGTAGTTGTTGCTCGTCGACGTCGACGTGGCGCAGGTCGTGCCGCAGTCGTACGGCGCCGGCCCGATGCCGAGGATCCCGTTCGCGCCGAGCGCGCCGGTCGAGTTGGCCGACGCGCCGCCGTTCGTGCACGAGCTCGGTACGTTGGTCGTGCCGAGGTCGCCGATGATCTGCACGGGCAGCGAGCTCGCCTGCTCGGTGCCGATCGACAGGTCGACGGTGCGCACCGAGCCCCACGTGTAGCTCGACACGAACTTGCCGCATTCGGCGACCGGCGCGCCGCCGCTCGTCACCTGCGGCAGGCTGTCGTGCACGCCCGCCACCGCGCTGCCGACGAGCCGCAGCCCGTAGGACGCGGTATCGACGAGCACGTTGTTGACGATCTGGCAGTTCGACGTGCCCGGCACGCAGATCTTCAGGCTGATGGTCGGGATGTTGATCACGTTCGCCGCGCCGGCGCCGACCGTGACGACGGCCGTGTTGCCGCTGTTGCCGTCAGACCCGCCCGAGCCGTTGCCGCCCGTATTGCCGGCATTGCCGCCGTTGCCCGAACCGCCGCCATCGCCGCCGCCGCATGCCGTCACGAGCACGGCCGTCGCGGCCAGGAGGCCCAGCACGCCGAGCCAGCGCTTGAATGTACGAGGAATGCTCAAGATCGCTCTCCCGCTGTCACTGGATATCGGTGCCGGCCACGCCGGCGGGCAGCGCCGACGGCAGCCACGCCTGGCCGGAGAAGGCGCCCATGTGGCCGCCCGTCCGGATCACGAGACCGCTCGTCTCGACCGCCACCGGCGCGCGCCAGCCGCGCGCCCGGTGCGCCGCCTGGACGCCGGCGGTGTACTGCGGGAAATAGCTGCCGAGCAGCGACGCGAGATCCGGCATCGTCGGCCCGCGCCACGCGAGGCCGAACACGCTGCCGGCGGCCGACGTGTATTCGTGGATGACGGTGCCCGATCCGAGCGTGATCTCGCGGACGGTATAGGCGGCCGTGCTGGCCTGCGCGCCGTCCGCCGAGCGCATGGCGCGCTGCAGCGCGCGCACGGTGGCGGCCTGATCGTCCGCCGGCGGCGACATCGGCGCACCGCCCAGTTCCGCATGTGCGTGGACGGCCCACAGCACACCCATTGCAGCCGTCGCGTGCGCGACGGTCCAGCCCAAGCGTTTCAGCTTCACGTTCCCCCCCAAGGGACTGGCTTCGTTGCCGACGGCGCCGCCGTCGGCACGCGCCGCCTGCCAACTTATGAATCTTACGAATGAGACGCTACGTTGCTGCTGACGCGTAGTATGCCTGCGGAGTGTGGCGAAGTGTCAATTCGACGCAGGATGACACCGCGCCGCGCAAGCGCGGCGGGCGGGAGAACGAGGCGGGAAAGGGGAATGCGCGCATCGGCGGCCCCGCAGGACGGGGCGCCCGGCAACCGGGCGCGCGGATGCGCCGCGGCAGGATCAGAAGCCGAGGCTCGCGAGCAGGTCGTCGACCTGCCCCTGGTCCTGAACGACGTCGGATTTGCCTTCCGGCGCGATCTGCGGGCCGTTCAGCAGCGATTCGGGGCTGCCGGTCGCGCTCATCTGCTCGGCCGCCAGCGCGGCCGCGGTGGCCGCGAACTGCTCGCGCCGCTCCGGCGCGATGTTCTCGACGAGCACGGTGAGGAGCTGCTGCTCGATCAGGTAGACCATGTCCATGATCTTCTTGATCACTTGCCCGGTCAGGTCCTGGAAATCCTGCGCGAGCATGATCTCGAGCAGTTGCGCGCGGGTCGCCGACGTCGACTCGGGCAGCGTGCGCAGGAACGTGCGCGTATCGTCCATCAGCTCGCGCACCTCCGCGTGCTCGATCGGCGCGGCATACCACTGCGCCCAGCGCGCGTCGAGCGCCTCGGCTTCGTTCTGGATGCGCTCCTGCACCGGCTTCGCGATCTCGATCGCATTCAGCACGCGCTCGGCGGCCTGTTCGGTCATCGTCGCGACGTAGCGCAGCCGGTCGCGCGCATCGGGCACGGCTTCCGCCGCGCGCTCGACATGCTTGTCGAGCCCGAGCTCGCGCATCGAATCGCGCAGCGTGCGCGTGACGTGGCCGATGCGCGCGAGGATCCGGTCGCTCGCGTAATCGGCGCCTTCGGCATGGCCGTCGGCGTTGATCGCCGCGCCGGCGAGCGCCGCATGGATCGGCTCGTTCACGTTCAGCTCCCGGCCTTGGCCATCTTGTCGATGATCTTGTTCAGCTTCTCGTCGAGCGTCGCGGCCGTGAACGGTTTCACGACGTAGCCGCTCGCGCCGGCCTGGGCGGCCGCGATGATGTTCTCCTTCTTCGACTCGGCCGTGACCATCAGCACCGGCAGGTGCGTGAGCGTCGCGTCCGCGCGGATTTCCTTCAGCATCGCGAGGCCGTCGAGGTTCGGCATGTTCCAGTCCGAGATCACGAAGTCGAAGCCGCCGCCGCGCAGCCGCGCGAGGCCGGCCGCGCCGTCTTCCGCCTCATCGACGTTCGTGTAGCCCAGTTCCTTGAGCAGGTTGCGGACGATCCGGCGCATCGTCGGGAAATCGTCCACCACCAGGATTTTCATGCTCTTGTCCATCGTCGTTCCTTTCCAGATTCGTTTCCGTCGAGGCGCGTATCGTGGCACGCGCCCCGTGACATTCCATTCACACGCGCTGCACGCGGTCGCCCATCGTCGCCAGGCGCGCCATCACGCGGCGGCTCATGTCGGCGAGCGGTGCGACCTCGTCCGCGCCGCCGAGCGCGATCGCCTCGCGCGGCATCCCGAACACGATACAGCTCGCTTCGTCCTGCGCGAACGTGTGAGCGCCCGCGCGTTTCATTTCCAGCAGGCCGGCCGCGCCGTCGCGGCCCATCCCGGTGAGGATCACGCCGATCGCGTTCTTGCCCGCGTGCGTCGCCGCCGAGCGGAACAGCACGTCGACCGACGGGCGGTGCCGGTTCACCGGCGGCTCGTCCGACAGTTGCGCAATATAGTTCGCGCCGCTTCTCGCGAGCAACAGGTGCGCATGGCCCGGCGCGATGTACGCATGGCCCGGCAGCACGCGTTCGCCGTGCTCGGCTTCCTTCACCGCGATCCGGCACAGGCCGTTCAGCCGCTGCGCGAACGATTTCGTGAAGCCGGGCGGCATGTGCTGCGCGATCAGCACGGCCGGCGCATCCGGCGGCAGCGGCGTCAGCACTTCGCGGATCGCCTCGGTGCCGCCCGTCGACGCGCCGATGATGATCAGCTTCTCGGTACTGACGAGCGGGTTGTTGATCATCGGCGCGGCCGCGGCGCTGTCCGCCGAGCGCGCGGCGGCCTGCGGCTGCGGCGCCTGGCGCACGCGCGCGCGCGACGCCGCGCGGATCTTGTCGGCGAGCTTTTCCGCGTAGTCGAGCATCCCGTCGCGAATCCCGACGCGCGGCTTCGTGACGAAATCCACCGCGCCGAGTTCGAGCGCGCGCAGCGTGATTTCCGAGCCGCGCTCGGTCAGCGACGACACCATCACGACCGGCATCGGCCGCAGGCGCATCAGCTTCTCGAGGAAGTCGAGCCCGTCCATGCGCGGCATTTCGACGTCGAGCGTGAGCACGTCGGGGTTGTGCTGCTTGATGAGCTCGCGCGCGACGAGCGGATCGGGCGCGGTCGCGACCACCGTCATGTCGGGCTGGCTGTTGATGATCTCGGTCATCAGGCTGCGGATCAGCGCCGAATCGTCGACGCACAACACTTTGATCTTCTGCACTGCGGTCAGGCCTCCTGCTTTCTTGATAGGTTCGCGGCGTACGGGCTCCCCGCGGCCGGGCTCCCGGCGCCCGGCGCCGTGCCGCGCCCGCCGAACAGCTCGATGCGCGGGCGCGCCGGTTGCGGCGCGGCAGGCCGCTTCGCGGCGAACAGCTCGACCTGCGCGCGGGTCCGTGCGGCGCGGAGGCGATCGGCCTCGCGCGCGAGCGCGGCTTCGCGCTCGGTCACCCCCGGCACCTGCAGCCGCAGCTTCTTCACCATTGCGCGCCCGCTGTGCGGCATGAACGCGACCTTGCGCGGATGCACGCCCTGCAGGTCTTCCGCGGTGATGCGGATGCGCTCCAGCGCCAGATAGCGGCGCACGAAATCCGCGTTGCGATCGCCGATGTTGATCGTCGTCATCCCGGCCAGCACGGCCGCGCCGCCGAACACCTTCGCCTCGAAGCGCTCGCGGCGCCCGCCGGCCTTGATCAGCTCGTTGATCAGCACTTCCATCGCATACGCGCCGTAGCGCATCGATTCCGACGCGGCCGCGCCCGGATCGGCGCCGTCGTCCGGCAGCATGAAGTGGTTCATCCCGCCGATGCCCGCGTACGGGTCGTGCAGGCACGCGGCGACGCACGAGCCGAGCACGGTCATCAGCACCATGTCCTCGGCGGTCGTGTAGAACTCGTTCGGCAACAGCTTCACGCCGGGGCGCTCGAAGTGGTTGTCGAAGTAGCGATTGGTCGCGATCGGCAGGGCGCTCATCCACGCTCTCCATAGACCGGCGCGC
>NZ_BBSK01000055.1:0-950 GCF_001319805.1 Burkholderia sp. E168m22 | reverse complement strand
GTTCGTACACCGTCTGCCCGCGCAGCCGGAACGCCTGCGTCACGTACGTGAAATTCTCCGAATGGCCGGCGAACAGCAGCCCGCCCGGCTTCACGAGCGGCTCGAAGCGCGACAGCACCTGCCCCTGCGTCGGCTTGTCGAAATAGATCATCACGTTGCGGCAGAAGATCGCGTCGAACGGCTTCGCGATCCCGTAGTCCGCATCGGTCAGGTTCAACTGCTCGAAACGGATCATCGCGCGCAGCTCGGGGCGCACCTTCACGCGGCCGGCCTGCGCGCCCGTGCCCTTCAGGAAGAAGCGCTTGAGCCGCTCCGGCGACAGGTGCTTGACCTGGTCGTACGTATAGATGCCGGCTTCGGCCTTCGCGAGCACCTGCGTGTCGAGATCGGTCGCGAGGATCGATGCGTTGCGCGCGGCCGTGTCGCCGAGCGCCTCGATCAGCGTGATCGCGATCGAGTACGGCTCCTCGCCGGTCGACGCCGCCGAGCACCAGACCGACACCGGCGCCGGCCGCGATTTCACGAATTCCGACAGGATCGGGAAATGGTGCGACTCGCGGAAAAACGCGGTCAGGTTGGTCGTCAGCGCGTTGGTGAACGCTTCCCACTCGAGCGGATCGTCTTCCTGCTCGAGCAGGTCGAGGTAGTCGCGGAACGTGTCGAGGCCGCGCGCCCGCAGCCGTCGCGCGAGACGGCTGTAGGCCATGTCGCGCTTGTGCTCGGACAGCGAGATGCCCGCGCGTTGGTGGATCAGCGCGCGGATGCGTGCGAAATCCGCGCCGGTGAACGCGAAGTCGCGCCCCGGCTCGCCCGCGCGAGGCGAGGCATCCGGTGCATCGGGTCGAAACGGCGCGCGCGCGTGCGACATGGCTTAGAAGGTCTCCCAGTCGTCGTCCGACGCGCCGGCGGCCGCCAGCGCCGGCTTCTCGCCGTTCAGCGCCGGGCGCACG
>NZ_BBSK01000054.1:0-3903 GCF_001319805.1 Burkholderia sp. E168m22 | reverse complement strand
CGGCGACCGGCGCGTCGTGGCGCGCTTCCGACGGCAGCGCCGCCGGTTCGTGGGCCACCGGCCGCGCGACGCCGCGCGCCGGCGCCAGCGCGATGCCGCCCGCGACGCGCCAGCCCGACACGATCGCCTTCATCTGGCGCGTCTGCTCCTCGAGCGACGCGGCCGCGGCGGCGGCCTGCTCGACGAGCGCCGCGTTCTGCTGCGTGACCGCATCCATCTGGCCGACCGCACGGTTGACCTGCTCGATGCCGGTCGACTGCTCGTCGGATGCCGCGCTGATCTCGCCCATGATGTCGGTCACGCGGCGCACCGCCTGCACGATCTCGTCCATCGTCGCGCCGGCGCGCGCGACGAGCGCCGACCCGCTGTCGACCTTCTCGGCCGAATCGCCGATCAGCTGCTTGATTTCCTTCGCGGCGCTCGCGCTGCGCTGCGCGAGCGAACGCACCTCGCCCGCGACCACCGCGAAGCCGCGGCCCTGCTCGCCGGCCCGCGCCGCTTCGACGGCCGCGTTCAGCGCGAGGATGTTGGTCTGGAACGCGATGCCCTCGATCGTGCCGATGATGTCGACGACCTTGCCCGAGCTCGCCGCGATGTCCTGCATCGTCGACACGACCTGGCCGACCACGTCGCCGCCCTGCGTCGCGATGTCCGACGCGTTCACCGCGAGCTGGCTCGCCTGCCGCGCGTTTTCCGCGTTCTGCCGCACGGTGCCCGTCAGTTGCTCCATGCTCGACGCGGTTTCCTGCAGCGAGGCGGCCTGCTCCTCGGTGCGCTGGGACAGGTCGATGTTGCCGGTCGCGATCTCGCGCGCGCCGACGTCGATCGATTCGGTGCCGCGATGCACGGCCTGCACCATCGTCGTGACGGCGTCCTGCATCCGCTTGATGCCGCCGAACAGGCGGCCGATCTCGTTCGTGCTGAACACGCTCACCGGTTGCGTGAGATCGCCGCCGGCGATGCGTTCGAAGTGCGCGATCGCGTCCTCGATCGGCTGGACGATCAGCCCACGCAGGACGAAGCGGATCGCGATCACGACGACGAACGCGAGCGCGATGCCGGCCGCGATCAGCGCGATCATCATCGAGATCTGCGACTGCGTCGCGGCCTGGCGGTCTTCCGCGCGCTTTTGCAGCGCGGCGATCACGGCCGCCGCCGTCTGGTCGAACGCGACGAACATCGGGCTGATCTTCGCGTCGGCGATCGCGTGGTACGCGGCCATGTCGCCCGCGCGCGCCGCGGCGAATTCCGGTTCGACGCCTTCCTTCATGATCGTCGTGTAACGCGCGGTGAGCTCGTCGACGAGCGCCTGCTCGACACCGAGCTTCGGCGTCGACTGGAACGTCTGCCAGTTCTGGTTCGACTTCGCATACAGCTCCTGCGCGCGATCGAGCACCTTCGCCGCGTCGGCCGCATTGCCGGCTTCGGTCAGCGTACGAAAGCGATCGAGCGCGACGCGCGAGCGCAGCAGGTACGCGGCCGTGTCGTCCAGCGTGTGGATCGCCGGCAGGTCGACGTGCGCGATCTCGTCGAGCGAACGGCTCGCGTGATTCAGCGCGTAGAGGCCGAGCCCGCCGACCGCGGCGGCCAGGCACACGAGGATGAGTCCGACCGCCGTGAGCGTCGTGCGGATCGACCAGTTATGCAACATTGCAGATTCTCCCGAAATTGCTGCGCGCGCGGCGCGCTTACCCGCCGAGTGTCTCGATCAGCGCCATTTCACGGCTCGACATCAGCTTCTCGATGTCCATCAGGATCAGCATCCGGCCGTCGACCGTACCGAGGCCCGTCAGGTACTCGGTCGTCAGCGTTGCGCCGAATTCCGGCGCCGGCATGATCTGGTCGGTCTGCAGCGTCAGCACGTCCGACACGCCGTCGACCACCATCCCGACCACGCGGTTCGACACGTTCAGGATGATCACGACGGTCTGGTGGTCATACTCGACGCGGCCGAGGTGGAACTTGATCCGCATGTCGACGATCGGCACGATGATCCCGCGCAGGTTGATCACGCCCTTGATGAACTCGGGCGCGTTCGCGATGCGCGTGACGCTGTCGTAGCCGCGGATTTCCTGCACTTTCAGGATGTCGATCCCGTATTCCTCGTCGCCGAGCGTGAACACGAGGAATTCCTGGCCCGTCGCATCGCCGTGCGCCGCATCGCGGCGGCTCGTCGCGGCATTCGCCGCGGCCGGATTGATCATTTGGACTTCAGCAGACACGTTTGCCCCCAATCGGTTGAATGGCGAGAGTCAGAAGACGGCGAGCTCGGCGCCGGCTCGGGCGCCGTGCGTCGCACGGGTTTCGCGGTTCAGCGCCGCGACGTCGACGATCAGCGCGACGCTGCCGTCGCCGAGGATGGTCGCCGCCGAGATGCCATGCACCTTGCGGTAGTTGGTTTCGAGGTTCTTCACGACCACCTGCTGCTGGCCGACCAGTTCGTCGATCAGCATCGCGAAGCGGCGCCCCTCGGTTTCCATGATCGTGACGATCCCCTGCGTCGGGTCGGTGCGCGCGTCCTCGACCGAGAACACCTCGTGCAGCGCGACCAGCGGCAGGTATTCGCCGCGCACGCGCACCACGCGCTCGCCGTTGCCGACCGTGTAGATGTCGTCGTTCGACGGCTGCAGCGACTCCATCACGAAGTTCAGCGGCAGGATGAAGATCTCGCTGCCCACCTTGACCGACATCCCGTCGAGGATCGCGAGCGTGAGCGGCAGCACGATCCGTGTGGTCGTGCCGCGGCCGGCCTGCGACGAGATTTCGACATGACCGCCCATCGACTGGATGTTGCGCTTCACGACGTCCATCCCGACGCCACGGCCCGACACGTCGGTCACCGTCTCGGCGGTCGAGAAGCCCGGTGCGAAGATCAGTTGCCAGACTTCGTCGTCGCTGATGTTCTCGGAGATCTGCATGCCCTGCTTCGCGGCCTTCGCGAGGATGCGCTCGCGGTTCAGGCCCGCGCCGTCGTCGCTCACCTCGATCACGATGTTGCCGCCGTGATGCGCGGCCGACAGCACGAGCTGGCCGACCGCGTCCTTGCCGGCGGCGACGCGCTTGTCGACGGTCTCGATGCCGTGGTCGAGGCTGTTGCGCACCAGGTGCGTGAGCGGATCGATGATCCGTTCGATCAGGCTCTTGTCGAGCTCGGTCGCCTGGCCGAACGTGACCAGTTCGACCTGCTTGCCGAGCTTGCCGGCGAGGTCGCGCACGAGCCGCGGGAAGCGGCTGAACACGTAGTCCATCGGCATCATG
This sequence comes from Burkholderia sp. E168m22, assembly GCF_001319805.1. Lineage (NCBI taxonomy): Bacteria > Pseudomonadati > Pseudomonadota > Betaproteobacteria > Burkholderiales > Burkholderiaceae > Burkholderia > Burkholderia sp. E168m22. The sequence continues at coordinate 645 of NZ_BBSK01000054.1, read as the reverse complement.
CGGATCGACATCACCGCTTCCTGCAGGTCGCGCGCATTGCGCTCGAGCTGCGCCATCCCGTTGAACAGGCGGTCGTGCAGCGCCGGATCGAATGCGGTCGCCGTCTCGGCCAGCATCGCCTGCGTGATCACCAGTTCGCCGACGAGGTTGATCAGTTGGTCGACCTTCTCGACGCCGACGCGGATCGAACTGCCTTCGGCGCCCGCCGCGGCGGCAGCGGCCGGGCGTGCGCGCTTGTCGTCGTGATGCGCGGCGGCGGCCGGCGTCGCGTGTTCGGCCGGCTGGGGTTGTGCGTGTTGTTGCGGCTGCGGCTGCTGGGCGGCGGCGGCCGGCTCGGCCGGTGCCGGTGCCGGAGCAGCCGGTTGCGGCGGTGCCGGCGGCGGCGCGAACACCTCGACGCGTGCCGGCTGCGCGGCGGCGGCCGGTTCGGCAGCCTCGGCGGCGGCGCCCTGCTCGGCGGCCGGCGCCGCCTGCGCGGCCGGCGCGGTGCCGTGCGCGACGCGGATCTGGCTTTCGTCGATCACGAAGCAGCACACCGCGACGATGTCGTCCGACGGCACATCCGATTCGACCCACGAGCGACAGGTCGGCGCCCGTTTCCTCGCGGCCGACGATCCGGCCGTAGGTTACCGAGTTCCTCGGTGA
>NZ_BBSK01000053.1:0-29084 GCF_001319805.1 Burkholderia sp. E168m22 | reverse complement strand
GAGCAGTTCGCGATCCTTCGCGTCGACGCCGACCAGCGTGATCTTCAGGTGCGGGCCGCCGGCATCGGCGTCGGCCGCCGGATGCGCGGCCGCGACGGCCTGTTCGACCACATGGTCGGGTGCGCGATCGCCGGCAGCGGCGGGTTCGACGGCGGCGACCGGTGCAACCGGCGCGGCCGGCACAGGCTCGGCGGCCGCAGCAGGCGCCCCAGCGCCGCTTTCGGCCTTCAGCCGTTCGAGCTTCGCGCAGATCGTCGCGGCGGCGGCCGCGTCCGGTTCGGCACTCGCGCGGTAATCAACGAGCTGGTCGGACAACACGTCCTTGGTTTCCAGGAACGCGTCGATCATTTCCTTGGTCAGCGTCAGCTCATGGTTGCGCGCGCGGTCGAGCAGCGATTCGAGGATGTGCGTCGTATCGGTCAGCGCGGAAAAGCCGAACGTCGCCGCGCCGCCCTTGATCGAATGCGCGGCGCGGAAGATCGCCGCCAGATCCTCGGGGTCGGGCGCATCGACGTCGAGGTTCAGCAGCAGCTGCTCCATCTGCGCGAGCAGCTCGTCCGCTTCGTCGAAAAAGGTCTGGTAGAACTGAGTGATGTCGAGAGTCATGCCCGGTCACCGGTTGAATTCGTCGCGTTCATGTCAGGAGGCAGCCGGCTCGGACAGCGTCGCGACCAGCTCGACGAGCACGCCCGGGTCGATCGGCTTTTCGATCCAGCCGGTCGCGCCCGCGTCGCGCGCGGCGTCCTTGAACGCATCGCTGCCCTCGGTCGTCAGCACGAGGATCGGCGTGTCCGCGTACGCGGTCAGCTTGCGCAGCGCGGCGATCACCTCGAGCCCGCTCTTGCGCGGCATGTTCTGGTCGGTCAGGACCAGGTCGTACGGCGCCGTCGCCGCCATGTCGAAGCCGGCTTCGCCGTCCGGCGCCACCGTCACGTCGTAGCCGGCCTGCGCAAGCGTGGCCTGCAGCAGCGCACGCATGGTCGCGGAGTCGTCGATGGCGAGAATGGTTCGGATCATGTCTGTCTCGGAAACGTCAGGGTTTCGGCGCCACGGCGACGGCGCTCGCCACGACCGGCCGCACCGCCGGCGTCGGGCCGCCGAGCTGCTGCGCGAGCAGCTTCGAGCCGGCCGCGTCGGCGGACAGCGTCGTCGTCGTCGCGTCGTCGCGCATCAGCGCTTCTTCGGATTTGCGATTCAGCACGATCACGCTGATCCGGCGGTTTTCCGGATCGAGCGGATCGGCCTTGTTCAGGTTCTGCGTCGACGCGAGGCCGAGCACGCGCAGCACTTTCGCCTCGTCCATGCCGCCGGAGATCAGCTCGCGGCGCGACGCGTTCGCGCGGTCGGCCGACAGCTCCCAGTTGCTGTAGCCGCCCTCGCCGCCCGCGTACGGCACGGCGTCGGTATGGCCCTGGACGATGATCCGGTTCGGCACGTCGTTCAGCGTCTTGCCGATCTCGCGCAGGATGTCGCGCATGTACGGCTCGACGTGGTCGCTCGACATCGCGAACATCGGCCGCTTCTGGGAATCGACGATCTCGATGCGCAGCCCCATCAGCGTCGAATCGATGCGGATCTGCTGCTTGAACTGGCGCAGCGTCGGATTGGCCTCGATCGCGGCCATCAGCTTGATCTGCAGGTCGTGCAGGCGCGTCTGCTCGAGCCGGTCCTGCGCGCCCTGCGCCTGCGACCGGGAATTGTCGTCGCCCGCCTTCGCGAGGCGCTCGGCGAGCGACGTCGTGCCGTCGGTGCGGCGCAGCGTGCCGGCGTCGACGCTCGACAGGTCGCGGCCGCCGCCGTTGATGATGCTGGACTCCTGCGAGCTGCGGTCGCCGCTGCCGAGAATCGCGGCCTTCAGCGGCATGTTGAAGTATTCGGCGATCCCCTTCAGTTGCACCGGCGTGACCGAACTCAGCAGCCACATCAGCAGGAAGAACGCCATCATCGCGGTCATGAAGTCCGCGTACGCGAGCTTCCATGCGCCGCCGTGGTGGCCCTTCTTCGCCGGGGCCACCCGCTTGACGACGATCGCGCGATCCTTGCTCTTGCTCATCGGTCGCTCCGCGTCACTTCGCCTTCACGCGGCGAACATGTTCTTCGAGCTCGGAGAACGACGGACGCTCGGTCGAGAACAGCACCTTGCGGCCGAACTCCACCGCGATCGCCGGCGCATAGCCGTTCAGCGTCGCGAGGATCGTCACCTTGATGCACTGGAACATCTTGGTCGACTCGGCGACGCGCTGCTCCGCGAGGCTCGCGAGCGGCCCGATCAGCCCGTACGACAGCAGGATCCCGAGGAACGTGCCGACCAGCGCCTGCGCGATCATCGCGCCGAGCACCGCGGGCGGCTTGTCGGCCGAGGCCATCGTGTGCACGACGCCCATCACGGCCGCGACGATGCCGAACGCCGGCATCGCGTCGCCGACGCGCATCAGCGCATGCGCCGGGCCTTCGCCTTCGGTGTGGTGCGTCTCGATCTCCTCGTCCATCAGACTCTCGATCTCGAACGCGTTCATGTTGCCGCCCACCATCAGGCGCAGGTAGTCGGTCAGGAATTCGACGATGTGGCGATCGGCGAGGATCTTCGGGTATTGCGTGAAGATCGGGCTCTTTTCGGGATCGTCGATGTCGGCCTCGAGCGTCAGCGTGCCTTCCTTGCGTGCCTTCGCGAGCAGCACGTAAAGCAGCGCCATCAGCTCCATATAGACGTCCTTCGTGTATTTCGAGCCCTTGAAGAGCGTCGGCAGCACGCGCAGCGTGGCCTTGATGGTCTTGCCGCCGTTGCCGAGGATGAACGCGCCGACGCCGGCGCCCACGATCATCAGGATCTCGACGGGCTGGATCAAGGCGCCCAGATGCCCGCCTGCCAGCGCATAACCGCCGAAGACGGACAACAGCGTCACGAGTGTTCCCACGATAATCAGCACTGCCTGTCCCTCACGAAAGACCGGCGGGGAGACCGCCGTTAAACAGGTTTACGGCAGTCGGCAGGAAAACTTTCGCGGCCGCCCGGCGGCGGCCCGACGGTGTTTACCAGCAATGCGCGGACGATTCGCGCGGCCCGCGGGGCGCCACTCGGGCCCGCTTGCACCCCGTCCGGCCTTGCCCGGCCCGGCGCTCAGGCCACGGCGGCGGCCAGTTCGGCGCGCGCGGCGGCGGCCTTGCGGGTCTTGCCGGCGCGCGACGGCGGCTGGCAGAGGCCACACACGAAACCTTGATGCGGATCATGCGCATGCGCGACGAAGTGGCCGCCGCAGCGCGTGCACGGGGTCATCTGCAGCATCCCCGAATCGAAGAAGCGCACCAGCGTCCACGCCCGCGTGAGGCTCAGCGCGGCCTCGTCGCCGGACAGGTTCACGTGCTCCAGATAGAGCCGGTACGCCTTCACGATCGACTGGATCGGCTCGCAGCGGCCGTGATCCTGCATGAACCGGTAGATGTTGTAGAACAGCGACGAGTGGATGTTCGGCTGCCACGTCATGAACCAGTCGGTCGAGAACGGCAGCATCCCCTTCGGCGGCGATACGCCCTTCAGTTCCTTGTACAGCTTGATCAGACGGTCCCGCGACAGGCTCGTCTCCGCCTCCAGCAGCTGCAGCCGGGCGCCCAGTTCGATCAGTTCGATGGCGAGGGTGATTTCCTTCACCTCGATCACGACGCTTTTGCTTGCCATGGTGATAACCGTCCGCTTGACGTTATTCGAATGAATGGCCAACACGCTGCCGGCCGGCGCGGCGCGCCGGGACAAACGCAAGGCGGGATGGATCAGCGGACGCCTTCGACCTGCTGCCCGGCCATCAGGATGGCCGAGTGGGCGTGCGCGACGACATCGCTGCGGCCCTTGTCGGCGAGCGACGACAGCAGCGCGTGATCATCGAAGCGGAAGCGGCACAGCATCTGGTTCGACGCGGCCAGCTTCACGGTCTGCGCGAGCGTGAGGTTGGCGAGCACGTCGGCGAGTTCCTGGGAAATGCCCATGCGGAACATGCCCATCGCCTTGTCTTCCCGCAGCAGTCGCTGCGCGAGGAGGAGGTACGACAGGTTGACCTCTTTGATCTCACTGAGCATTTCGCTGGTAGCGCTCATGATTCCCCCGTTAAAAAGCTTTGCTTTGGCCATTCATGTTATGAAAACGTTTGCTCGATCAGCGCGCACCGGGCGCTCAGTCGGCTCGTTTATAGTCTTACAGGGCGAATTTTGGCCAAACGGGATTTATGTCGGTATCAGCGAAGTGGCGTATGCCGTGCAGGATTTGTCTGTAAACCGTGTAGGAATTTTTCCGACAAGGCGAATTGAAAGGAATCGGAAAAACGGGTTGCAACGCGAATTCGGTTGCGAAGGGCTCCGATGGCCGCCACGCCAGAGGTGGAAGGCTTGCCGGCAAGGCTGCCGGCAATCGGATCGGTAAAAATTATAGTGCTTTTTCACGATAGCGCAACAATAGTTATGGCTGTCGCGATTCATGATTCCGCGCCCTTTTTCTCGGGGTTTTCGCGTATTTCATCGTGTAACAAGCCTTAAGTGTTTGAAAAAACACTCGAACCCTTCAGGGCGATATCGATAATGGACTCCAATGGGCGGCGGCGCGAGCCGTGCCGGCCCGCCCCGCAGCTTGCCGTCCGGCGCTCCGCGCACCCCGCCCAGGGCCCGGCCACGTACCGCCAACCGCGTGCGTCGGCAAGTTCCGCAACCTTGTACGGGATCCGTCTCGGCGTCATCGCGCCCCGGATCGACACAGGAGAACATCCATGCGAATTGCCCAGATCGCGCCGCTGTACGAAGCCGTCCCGCCGAAACTCTACGGCGGCACCGAGCGTGTCGTGTCCTACCTCACCGAGGCGCTCGTCGAACTCGGCCATGACGTGACGCTGTTCGCCAGCGGCGACTCCGTCACGTCGGCCCGTCTCGAGGCGGCGTGGCCGCGCGCGCTGCGGCTCGACCCGTCGGTCCGCGATTCGATGGCGCCCCATATGCGGCTCCTCGAGCAGGTCGCCCGGGTCGCGCACGAATTCGACGTGCTGCACTTCCACCTCGACTACCTGCCGTTCCCGCTGATGTCGCGCCTCGACACGCCGTACGTGACGACGCTGCACGGGCGCCTCGACCTGCCGGAGCTGCAGCCGGTGTTCGACGCGTTCCCGTATTCGCCGGTCGTGTCGATCTCGAACAACCAGCGCAAGCCGCTGCCGCAGGCCGCGTGGGCCGGCACCGTGTACCACGGGCTGCCCGACACGCTGCTCACGCCGCAGCCGGACGTGAAGCCCGAATACCTCGCGTTCCTCGGCCGGATCTGTCCCGAAAAGCGCGTCGACACCGCGATCCGCATCGCCGCGCAAAGCGGGCTGCCGCTGAAGATCGCGGCGAAGGTCGACAAGGCCGACGCCGACTACTTCAAGGAAGTGATCGAGCCGCTGCTCGGCCAGGCGCACGTCGAATTCATCGGCGAGATCAACGAAGCACAAAAGCCGGCGTTCCTGTCCGGCGCGAAGGCGCTGCTGTTCCCGATCGACTGGCCGGAGCCGTTCGGCCTGGTGATGATCGAGGCGATGGCCTGCGGCACGCCGGTCGTCGCGTTCAACCGCGGCTCCGTGCCGGAAGTGATCGAGGACGGCGCGACCGGCTTCATCGTCGAGGACGTGCAGGGCGCGGTCGGCGCGCTGCACCGGATCGACAGCCTGTCGCGCACCGCGATCCGCGAGCGTTTCGACACGCGTTTCAGCGCGAAGGCAATGGCGCAGCGTTACGTCGAGACTTACGAATCGCTGTGCGCGGCAACCAAGCAACCGGCATTGCGGCGGGTCGCGGGCGCCTGACGCGAAAATCCGCGCGGAAATAGGCCGTAAATCCGCGCCGAAATCGGCGCGCAAAACCCGCAAAGCAAAAGAGCCGCATCGTCGATGCGGCTCTTTCCATTTGGCCTTCGGTCACTCGATCAGAAAACGATCGCGGTTTTTGCCGACGATCCAATTCGGCGGCTTGCCGCGCCCACTCCAGGTGGCACCCGACTTCGGATCGCGGTATTTCGGCGGCAACGGCGCCTTCTTCGGCGGACGCCCGCGCCGCGCCCGTTCCGCGAAGCCCAGGTCCTGGGCCGTCAGGCCATATTCGGCAATCATTCGCTGGACATCGGCGATCACCGCTGCCACTTCCTGGCGGCGCACGTCGTCCGCCTGGGCCTGCAGATCGGCGATCTGCGCCTTGAGTTTCGCGTATTGAGACATTTTTCGACTCCCCTTTTCGATGATGCGGCCCCGGCGAATCCGGCCGGGACACCAACGTCCGTTACGTCATCCGCACTGCCGCCCTGCCCTTCGAAATTAATGCTGCCATCTTTAACCGAATCGTCTATATCGAGAATGCGGACTTATTCTAATAAAAGGCATTCGTCAGCCATTCAAATTTAACAATCGTTTACCCTCCCGAACCCGATTCATTTCCTATAATCCAGACCAATTCCGGACGACGAAATAAATCCGTTGCGTCGGCCGGGGTCTTCAACCCACTTGGACGAGGTCCTTACATGAATCTTTCTCAGCGTCTCGCTGCAGAGGTATTCGGCACGTTCTGGCTGGTGCTCGGCGGGTGCGGAAGCGCCGTGCTGGCCGCCGCCTTTCCGGGCCTCGGCATCGGCTTTGCCGGCGTCGCACTCGCCTTCGGCCTGACCGTGCTGACGATGGCATTCGCAATCGGCCACATCTCGGGTTGCCACCTGAATCCGGCGGTGAGCGTCGGCCTGACGGTCGCCGGCCGCTTCCCGGCACGCGATCTCGCGCCGTACATCGTCGCGCAGGTCGTCGGTGCCACGCTCGGCGCCTTCGTGCTGTACCTGATCGCAACCGGCAAGCCGGGTTTCGACGTCGTCGGCAGCGGCTTTGCGACGAACGGCTTCGGCGATCGCTCGCCCGGCCACTACTCGCTCGCCGCGTCGTTCATCTGCGAAGTCGTGATGACGGGCTTCTTCCTGTTCGTGATCCTCGGCGCGACCGACAAGCGCGGGGTGCCGGCCGGCTTCGCGCCGATCGCGATCGGGCTGTGCCTGACGCTGATTCACCTGATCTCGATTCCGGTCACCAACACGTCGGTGAACCCGGCGCGCTCGACCGGCCCGGCGCTGTTCGTGGGCGGTGACGCGATCGGCCAGCTGTGGCTGTTCTGGGTCGCACCGCTGATCGGCGCGGTACTCGCGGGGATCATCTACCCGCTGGTCGCCGGGCGTGACGACGCCGTCGACCTGCTGCCGGCATCCGCTCGCACAAGCGAATAAAACACTACGGGGTCAAGCGAGCAGAGCAGCGAGCCTCACGCTGTCGAAGAACATCGAGGCAGGCAATTTCGACGGGCGCCCCTGGCGCCCGTTTTTCATTTCCGCGCGGGAAACGCGCCCGGGGCGGACGCTCAGGACGCGACGACGTCGTCTTCCAGCGAGAACAGCGTGCGCAGATGGCGGGCGACGCCCGCGTCGAAGTTGTTGCCGATCCGCGGGACGTGCGGCAGCTGCGCGATCAGGTCGGGGTTCGCGTTGTTCATCATGAACGCATGACCGGCGGTTTCGAGCAGATCGATGTCGTTCATGTTGTCGCCGAACGCGATGCAGTGGCCGGCATCGACGCCGAGCCGCGCGAGCACCGCGCGCAGCGCGCGCCCCTTCGACACGTTCGCGGTCATCACTTCGAGGCAGTCGGGCAGCGAGTACGTGACGTACAGCGCGTCGCCGAACTGCACGCGCATCTGCTCCGCGACGACCGCCAGGTCGGCCGGTTCGCCGATATACAGCACCTTCGCGATATCCGCGCCGTCGTGCGCGGCCATGTCGATCACGTCGTACCGGAAGCCCGAATCCTGATGGAATTCGAGCAGGTGCGGCGCGTCGCGGTCGATCAGCCAGCCGTCGTTGGTGAACAGGTTGACGATCACGCGGCCGTGCGCGCCGAGGACTGCCGGCTGCACGAGGCTGCGCACGATTGCTGCGTCGATGTCCTGCGCGTGGATCTTCGTGTCGTCCGGCGCATGCACGCGCGCGCCGTTCGACGTGATCAGGTACGGCCGGATGCCGAGCACGTCGCGAATGCCGGCGACGTCCGCATAGTGGCGCCCCGTGGCGATCACGAACTGCACGCCGTCGCGGTCGAGCCGGCGAACGGTGTCGATCGTGTACGGGTCGAGCTGGTGGTCGCTGTTCAGCAGCGTACCGTCGAGATCGGTGGCGATGACTTTGTACATGGGGCGGGAGAGTGGCGCTCGGGGCACGGAGGAAGCGTCATTTTAACGTCGTGCCCGGTAGCGCGCCGGGCGGTTGCCGGCCAGGCGCCGCGCGCGACGCTGCTGCGACGCGGCATTCACCGTACGCACCCCGCTCGGCTTGGCTTAGCCCACCTCCGCCGCCCGCAACGCCTCGAGCGCGAGCCGCAGCGCACCATGCGCCGAATCGTCGAGCGGCGCGCGCAGCCGCGCGGCGTGCCGTGCCGGCACGGCCGGCGCGAGCGCGTCCGCCAGCCCGCCGCACAGCGCGACCGGCAACGCGTGCTGCGGATCGAGCGCGTCGATCATCTTGCCGATCTCGTCGCCGGCCTGCGCGATCAGCGCGCGCGCGACCGGATGCGTGCGGTGCGCGAACACGATCGGCGCGAGACGTGCATAGATCGTCTGGTTCGCGTCGCACGACCACTGGACGAGCGCATCGCGATCCTGCGCGCCCGTTTCCGCGAGCAGGGCCGTGGCGAACGCATCGCGCGGCACGCGGCCGTCGAGCGCCTGTTGCGCGTAGGCGAGCGCGCGCACGCCGAGCCACGCGCCGCTCGCCTCGTCGCCGGACGGAAAGCCGAAGCCGCCCGCGATTCGGCACGCGCCGGCCGCGTCGAGCGCCGCCGCGATGCTGCCGGTGCCGAGCGCGACGATGAGCCCCGGCGCGCCGCCATGCGCGCCGACGACCGTCGTATACGCGTCGCTCTCGATCGCGAGCGCGCCGAGCGGCGCCTGCGCGCGGAATGCGGCGAGCCACGCCGCGTTGTTGACGCCGGCCAGCCCGCAGCCGAGCGCGCACTGCGACCAGTCGAATGCGAGACCGGCCTGCGTGAATGCGTCCGCGCACGCCGCGCCGATCGACGCCCATGCCCGCTCGATGCCGAGACCGAGCCCCGACGGGCCGCCGCGCCCCTGCGCCAGCTCGCGCCCATGCCGGTCGGCCAGTACCGCGCGCGTGCCCGTGCCGCCGCCGTCGATGCCGATCGCAAAAAGTAATGCCGCCATGCCTTCATCCCGCTGATTCGAACAGGCGCCAAGCTTAACCGGATCGGCGCCGCGCGCCCATCTGCCGTTCGGCCGGCTATCCCGCCAAAAGGGCTTCCGCTATGCTGGCGCGATCGAATCGACACTGAAAACGAGGCAGACGATGTCGCAGCGGTGCAACTGGGTGAAGACGGAAGCGGACGCTCACTATCACGATACCGAGTGGGGCGTGCCGTCGCACGACGATCGCCACCTGTTCGAAATGCTGATCCTGGAAGGCGCGCAGGCCGGGCTGTCGTGGTCGACGATCCTGAACAAACGTGCGGGCTATCGCGAAGCGTTCGCCGATTTCGACGTCGATGCGGTCGCGCGCTTCACGCCCAAGCGCATCGAGAAATTGCTGGAGAACCCGGGCATCGTGCGCAATCGCGCGAAGGTCGAATCGGCGGTCACCAACGCGCGCGCGGTGCAGCGCATCCGCGAGGAGCATGGCTCGCTCGCCGCGTTCCTGTGGTCGTTCGTCGGCGATACGCCGGTCCAGAATGCGTGGCAGTCATACCGCGACGCGCCCGCGTCGACCGAGCAGTCCGACGCGCTCAGCAAGGCGCTGAAGGCGTACGGCTGCAAGTTCGTCGGCTCGACGATCTGCTATGCGCTGATGCAGGCGACCGGCATGGTCAACGATCACGAAGCCGGCTGCCCGTGCCACGCGCAATGCGCGGCGCTCGGCGGCAAGCAGCCGGCCCGCCGGCGCAAGGCGGGCTGACGGCGCGGAGGCAAGTTCGGCGCCGGTGCCGCGCCGCCGACCTGCGACGATAGCACCGTCCGCTTGGTGCTTGGTGCTTGCCGCCCGGCCCTTACCGCGCGGCGCGCGACGACGACGCCGGCACGACCGGCCGCGTGCTCCGCGCGGCCCGCCCGCGTGCGCTGCGCTTCTTCACCCAGATGCAGACGCCCGTTACGCTCAGCATCGCGATCACGATGCCGAGCACGCTCACGGCGACACGTCCCGCGACACCGGCGATCCGCCCCGAGTGCAGTGGAAACTGCGCCTGCATGAACAGGTCGCCAGCCGAACCGCGGCCCGGCACCTGCGCCGCGACGGGTTTGCCGGTCACCGCATTCCAGTACAGCCACGCATTGCCGAGCCCGACGTCGCCATGGTCATTGCCCGGCGTGAAGAACCCGACCGCATAGACGTTCATCGCCGGGGCGAACAGCAGCGCACCCGGCGGCGCGGTGATCCCCGCGTCGCGGCCGGCCGAGCGGGCGATCTCGACGATCCGCTCGCGCGGGAGCACCTGGCTGCCCGCCGGGGCCGGCGGGAAATGCTCGGGATTGGTGTACGGCGTCTCCGCGAGCGGCGACATCAGCGAGACCAACGGGCGCACGACCGGAACGGCAAGGTTCATCGAAATCGACGTGACCGCGACGACGAGCAGCAGCCCCCACACCCACACGCCCCCCGAGCGGTGCAGGTCGAACACGAGCGGATAGCCACCGCGCCGCACACGGAACGCGAACGACTTGCGCCAGCTTTTCAGGTTCGGAAACGCGAGCACCAGCGCGATCAGGCTGTCGATCGCCCACACGATGCCGACGACGCCCATCACCCAGAACCCGAAGTTGATCCCGCCGTACACGGGCAGGAACAGCGAATAGTGCAGCCGGTAGATGAACGGCATCAGGTCGAGCCGCGCGAGCGACAGCGCGCCCCATTCGCGGCGGCCCTGCACCGCACCGGTGGCGGGATCGACGGCGATCTGGCTGAAACCGAGTGCATACGGCTGGCCGGTCGCCGGATCGGTACGCGGCATCACGCCCGCCTGCAGCGTGTGCCCCGGTTCGACCGCGAGCGGCAGATAGGTGACTTGCACGCGCGGATCGGCCGCCTCGATGCGCGCCGCGAGTTCGAGCGGCGCCAGCGGCGCCGCGCCGCTGCGCGCGATATAGAAATCCGGGTTCAGCGCCGCGTCGAGCTCGTGGTCCCACGCAATCAATGCGCCGGTGAGCCCCGCGACGAACAGGAACAGCGCGATGGCAAGTCCGAACCAACGGTGCAGGCGGACGAGAAACGGTCGCAGGAACGCATTCATCGCGTGCGCAGCGAAAGGAAGGCGGGCCGGCACGAGCGGCGGCCGCGATTCGACGGGAGGCAGTTCATTCGATGTCGGGCGCCGCACAACGGTCATCCGGCCAGGTCAGGCAAGGCCGGATGCCCTTGTACGCGGCATGGAATTGTTGCGCGGTGGGCGGGTTTTGATACGATGCGCGACATTTTAACGCAATGCGAATGATTCTTACTCGCATTTTTGCTCGCTCGCCATGACCGTCAGCCTTGCCCGCCCTCCTGTCCGTCCACGCCGCGTGGCCGCCGCCCTCGCCTGCCTTGCCGCCTCGCTCGCGCATGCGGACGATTCATCCGGCGACGCCGCGGTCCTGCCTGCCCTGAACATCACGGCCGCACACGATTCACCCCAACACTTGACCGACACGATCTCGACCGGTGCACTCGGCACCCGCCGCCAGCTGGACACGCCGTTCTCGACGACGATCGTCACGTCGGAAGAACTCGAGGCGCGTCAGCCGTACAAGCTCGGCGACGTGTTCGCGAACGACGCGTCAGTGTCCGACAACAGCGGCGCGTACAGCGCGTGGGCCAGCTACATGACCGTGCGCGGCATGCAGCTCGACTGGCAGAACGGCTACAAGATCGACGGGCTGCCGTTCGTCACGTACGGCATCACGATGCCGTACGAGCAGCTCGAGCGCGTCGAACTGCTGAAGGGGCTCGGCGGCTTCCTGTATGGCTTCGTGACGCCGGGCGGCGTCGTCAACTACGTGACGAAGCAGCCGGGCGCCGAGCCGGTGCGCAGCGTCGATGTCAACTACCGCAGCACCAACGTGTGGACGGAGCATGTCGATCTCGGCCAGCGCTTCGGGCCGAACGACATGTTCGGCGCGCGGCTGAATGCGACGCACGAGGAAGGCAAGACGTACAACGACGGCAACATCCGCCGGGACAGCGTGTCGCTCGCACTGCAGGCGAACCTGACGCGCGACCTCTCCGTGTCGTTCGGTGCGCTGTACCAGGATCGCCGCACGACCGGCCAGACGCCGTCGATCTTCACCGGCAGCTATCCGGGTGGCGCACTGCCCGCCACGATCAGCGGCGGGTCGACGAACCTGGGTGGCAAGGACCAGTACCTGAACACGAACCTGCAGCTCTATACGGCCGGGCTGCAATACCAGCTCGCGCCGGACTGGCAGCTCGACGTCGCGTACAGCTACAGCAAGGCGACACGCCGACGCAACGAAAGCACCCTGTACCTGCAGGACGCCGCAGGCAACTACACCGACAGCCGCTACGTCGGCATGGAGGATCACCGCTTCAGCCAATGGCGCGCGATGGTCGAAGGCAAGGTGCGCACGGGCCCGTTCAGCCACCAGATCGTGCTCGGCGCGTCGTGGCAGAAGCAGGCGAACGACTATTCGGCGAACAGCGTGTTCGTGCCGCTGGGCGCCGGCAACCTCTATGCGCCGAATCCGTACCGCTACGAGAGTCCGCACGGCTTCATCCAGTACCGCACGAGCGAGATCGTGCAGAAATCGCTGTTCGCGAGCGACACCGTGCAGTTGACCGAGCGCTGGTCGGTGCTGGCCGGCGTGCGCTACATGAACTACGAGCAGCGCGCGTTCCAGGCAAGCGGCGCCGAGGACCCCGGTTACCGCCAGAACGGCGTGGTGACGCCGACTTTCGCGGTGATGTTCAAGCTCGCGCCGACGACCACCGCGTACGCGAGCTACGCCGAGTCGCTCGAGCCCGGCAGCCGCGTGAACGACGTCTACGCGAACGCGGGACAGGTGCTCAAGCCGCTGCGCAGCAAGCAGTACGAGCTGGGGATCAAGAGCGAGCACGCGCGCTGGAGTGCGACGGCCGCGCTGTTCCGCATCGAGCGCAGCGCCGAATACGCGAACGCCGCGAACGTCTACGTGCAGGATGGCGAATCGATCATTCAGGGGATCGAGGTCGGCGCGCGCGCGAAATTCGGCGCGCACTGGAACGCGGGCGTCGATGCGATGCTGCTCGACGCGTGGTACGCGAACGGGATCGGCAACAACGGCAACCGTGTCGCCGGCGCGCCGCGCTTCGTACTCGCGGGCGACCTCGGCTATGCGGTGCCGGGCGTGCCGGGGCTGACGCTCGGCGTCGACGCGAAATTCACCGGCGCGACGCCGCTGCGCGCGGCCGGCGGCCTCGACGCGCCGGGCTTTCTCGTCGTCAACGCCGGCGCACGCTACCTGACGCGGGTCGGCCGCCACGACGTGACGCTGCGCGCATCGATCGACAACGTGCTGAACCGCCGTTACTGGGAATACCAGTACGCGGACTACGTGAAGCCGGGCGATCCGCGCACGGTGAGCCTGAGCGCGAAGATCGACTTCTGAACGCAGCGGCCGGCGGCTGCATACCGCAGGCCCCGGCCGGCGCCGCCGCCCGGCCCGTCGGCCACCGCAGCCTCGGGATTTTCCCGGCCTGCAAAAGCAAAACGGCGGAGCGGCCTCTTTCGAGGCACACTCCGCCGTTTCGCGGCGAACCGTCAGACGCTCTTAGTGGAGCTTCTTCGGCAGCATCTGGCTGCGCAGGCGCTTGTGCAGGCGCTTGACGGCTGCTGCCTTCTTGCGCTTGCGGACTGCGGTCGGCTTTTCGTAAGACTGGCGCTCACGCAGTTCAGCGATCAGGCCATTTTTTTCGATAGCGCGACGAAAGCGGCGAATCGCCACTTCGAACGGCTCGTTTTCTTTCAGAAGAATCGTCGTCATGTCGTTCCTAAATTGCTTAAACGGTCAAAAACGTAGCGGCCAAGCGCCACGCACCGGCCATCCGAGCGTCCCCACAACAGGCGAAACGAGCGGAAATACGGCCTCGGAGGCCGGAAAAGAGAGGCGGAAAGCACCGCGAGTACGCTTCACAACCGCGTGCAGCGCCGCGTTTGACTGCCAGCAGACATGCCGAAACCGGCAAAGGCGTGACAGAAAATCTCAATTCAGCCCGCCATCATAGCAGGGAATCACAGACAAAACCACCCTTTTGTCGGTCGTGTGTGCACAGCGTCACGACTGAGTGCCGGAGCCGCATCGGGCCCGTTTCTGCCCCCGTTTAATCCAGCGCCGTGCCGGGGCGGTCCGAAATGACAAAGAAGGATAAAAAATCGGGCCGAATCTCCAAGTGCCCCTCAAGTTTTGTTTTGGTGCGCCGAAATCCTGCTCTGAGGCGGCCAGCAATGAACGAGTGCTTCCGCCGACGCCAAAACGGCTTTCCAGGGCTTTCGGCTTACACAGGAGATTTTTCCATGCTCGGAATTAACAGCAACATCAACTCGCTGGTTGCACAGCAGAACCTCAACGGCTCGCAAAACGCCCTGTCCCAGGCCATCACGCGCCTGTCGTCGGGCAAGCGCATCAACAGCGCAGCGGACGACGCAGCAGGCCTCGCGATCTCGACCCGGATGCAGACCCAGATCAACGGTCTGAACCAGGGCGTGTCGAACGCCAACGACGGCGTGTCGATGATTCAAACGGCTTCGAGCGCACTGTCGTCGCTGACGAACAGCCTGCAGCGTATCCGCCAGCTGGCCGTCCAGGCGTCGACGGGCACGATGTCCACGACCGACCAGGCAGCACTGCAACAGGAAGTTTCGCAGCAGATCCAGGAAGTGAACCGTATCGCGTCGCAAACGACGTACAACGGCACGAACATTCTCGACGGCTCGGCAGGCATCGTGTCGTTCCAGGTCGGCGCGAACGTCGGCCAGACGATTTCGCTGGACCTGAGCCAAAGCATGTCGGCTGCGAAGATCGGCGGCGGCCTGGTGCAGAAGGGCCAGACGGTGGGTACGGTGACGGGTCTGTCGCTCGACAACAACGGCGCGTACACCGGTTCGGGCGCAACGATCACCGCGATCAACGTGCTGTCCGACGGTAAGGGTGGCTACACGTTCACCGACCAGAACGGCGGCGCCATCTCGCAAACCGTTGCCCAGTCCGTGTTCGGCGCAAACGCAACCACCGGCACCGGTACGGCAGTCGGCAACCTGACGCTGCAATCGGGTGCAACCGGCGCAGGCACGTCCGCGGCACAGCAGACGGCCATCACCAATGCGATCAACCAGATCAACGCCGTCAACAAGCCGGCTACCGTGTCGAACCTCGACATCAGCACGGTCAGCGGCGCGAACGTCGCGATGGTGTCGATCGACAACGCGCTGCAAACGGTGAACAACGTGCAGGCGGCACTCGGCGCGGCACAAAACCGCTTCACGGCAATCGCCACGTCGCAGCAGGCAGAATCGACCGACCTGTCGTCGGCACAGTCGCAGATCACCGACGCGAACTTCGCGCAGGAAACCGCGAACATGTCGAAGAACCAGGTGCTGCAGCAAGCAGGCATCTCGGTGCTGGCACAGGCGAACTCGCTGCCGCAGCAGGTCCTGAAGCTCCTGCAGTAATCGCGTAGCAACCCACGGCCGGGCCCCGCGTAATGCGTGGCCCGGCCGCAGGCACTTGGCGCGCGGGGCATTGCCCCGCCGTCAGGTCTTCACCCAGAATTCCACGGATCATCCGCCGCACGGAGCACTACGATGTCGACGATCAATTCCGCCGTCACAGCCGCCAACAATTCGGCCAACAGCCAGCTGCAGCAGGCTGCCCAATCGATCATCAGCGGTTCGACCGGCAACTCGTCGATGGACGTCAACTCGCTCGTGACGGCACTCGTCAATGCGAAAACCGCCGGTCAGGCCGCCGCGCTCAACGCGCAGCAAAGCAGCGACAACACCCAGATTTCCGCGTACGGCGCGCTGTCGGCCGCGCTGAGCGCACTGCAGGCCAGCCTCACGACGCTGTCGAACGGCTCGCTGCAGAACACCTTCACCGCGACCGCGAGCGGCACCGGCCTCACCGCGACCGCGGGCGCCGGCGCGGTGGCCGGCAGCTATTCGGTCGGCGTCACGCAGATCGCGACGTCGCAGTCGCTGTCGTCGGCCGCGTTCGGTGCGTCGACCGCGCTCGGCACCGGCACGATGACGCTGTCGCTCGGCAGCCAGTCGTTCTCGGTCGATGTGAACGGCACCAACAACACGCTGTCCGGTATCGCCGCCGCGATCAACACCGCGACCGGCAACCCGGGCATCGTCGCGTCGGTCGTCAACGGCAGCGACGGCGCGCACCTCGTGCTCAGCTCGACGCCGACCGGCGCGGCGAGCACGATCGGCGTCGCGCTCAGCAACGTCGCCGGCGACAACGGCCTGTCCAGCCTCGGCGTCACGTCGACGGCCAGCACGACGGGCGGCCAGTCGACGATCACGTCCGCGAATAGCGGCGCAGCGTGGAAACAAAGCACCGCCGCGCAGGACGCCGCGTTCACGATCAACGGGATCGCCGGCACCAGCGCGAGCAACACCGTGACGAGCGCGATCACCGGCGTCACGCTGAACCTGACCAGCGCCGCCGTCAGCGCCACGCAGCCGCAAACGTTGACGGTCGCGACCGACACGAAATCCCAGGCCGCCGCGATCAACAATTTCGCGACGCTCTATAACACGCTCGTCACGACGATGGGCTCGCTGTCGAGCTTCACGTCCGGCGCGTCGTCGCAAGGCCCGCTGCTCGGCGACTCGACGCTGAACACGATCAAGAACGCACTCGCGTCGATCGTCGCGAGCGGCGTGACCAGCAACGGCTCGACGGTCAACCTCGCGTCGATCGGCGTCACGCTGCAGGCCGACGGCACGCTGAAGGTCGACAGCACGGCGCTCAACGGCGCGCTGCAGAACAATCCGACGGGTGTCGCGTCGCTGTTCAACTCGACCAACGGGATCGGCGAGCAGTTGACGACGAACATCACGAACTACACGAAGACGAACGGACTGATCGCCGCGCGTACTACCGCGCTCAGCAACGATCT
Source organism: Burkholderia sp. E168m22 (assembly GCF_001319805.1). Classification (NCBI taxonomy): domain Bacteria; kingdom Pseudomonadati; phylum Pseudomonadota; class Betaproteobacteria; order Burkholderiales; family Burkholderiaceae; genus Burkholderia; species Burkholderia sp. E168m22. The sequence goes on along the minus strand of NZ_BBSK01000053.1, from coordinate 11,893 downwards.
GAAGAACGTCGCCCAGCAGCAGACGACGCTGTCGAACTACGCAGCCCAGCTCACGAGCCAGTACCAGGCGCAGTTCACCGCGCTCAACACGCTGATGGCGACGATGAACAGCAACTCGCAATACTTGACCCAGCTGTTCGGCGGCGCGAACAGCGGCGGCGCGCTGGCGAACAACAAGAGCTGACCGCTAGCCGGACAGGAGAGCCCAGATGGAACAGACCGAACTGATTGCGCAGATCGACGCGTTCACCGACGCCATCGAACACGCGGCCGCGATGGCCGACTGGGCCGAGGCCGTGCGCCTCGTCGATGCGCGCTGGTCGCTCGTCGCGCTGCTCTCGACCGACCAGCCGCCCGTCGGCATCGCCGCGATCCGCCGCATGCAGGCCAGCAACGACCGGATCTTCGCCGGCGCGCAGCGCGCGCAGCAGGAGCTGACCGACGAATACCAGGCGGCAATGAGCCGCGTGCAGGCCGTCGGCCAGTACCAGAGCATCGCGAACCGTTAAGACCCGCCGCGCGGCGTGCTCGACACGCATGCGCCGCCAACCCGACAACAAGAACTACGCGCTGATGTGAGGGCGTGCTCGTTCGCCTCCGTGCCCGCCTCGTGCGGGCGTTTTTTTTTGGGGCGCCGCAATTCGCACCGCCCCGGCGTCGGCCGACCGCTCAATCGGCCAAACTGACCGGGCTTTTCCCGTCAGCTCGCGGCATCGGCGCAACGGCACGCTACCCATAATGGTATCGACCGACTTTCCGCAGATCTCATCATGTTCTCGACCGAACTGCCCGCCTCCGCCGCGCTCACGCCTGAACAGCAGCTTGCGCAGGACATTGCGCTCGTCATGGAGAACGCGCTCGAGCGCCAGCGCAGCGGCGCGTTCGACGACGCCCGGGCGCTGTACGAGGCCATCCTCGACGCGGTGCCCGCGCATGGCGATGCGCATTACAACCTCGCGGTGCTGCTGGCCGATACGGGTCAGGCGGCTGATGCGGTACCGCATTTCGAAGCCGCCATCGGCGCGAGCCCGGACAACGGCTACTACTGGGTTAGCTACATTCACGCGCTGCATCGCAGCGGGCAGACGGCCGCCGCGTGGATCGCGGTCGAAATCGCGCAACAGCGCGGCGTGCACGGCCCGGCGCTCGACGGGCTGATCGCGCAACTGGCGTCGCCCGACGTCGTGCTCGCGACGGCCGCGGTTGCGCCGAGCGGCATCGACATGGCGATCGTTCTGGAAACCGCAGCCGGCCACGCAGGGAAGAGCGACGCCGGCAGGCCGGTCCGGCGCCCCAATCAGACGCTGCTGCAAAAGCACGCGGCGCTGTTCGACAAGAACAAGCACGCGGAAGCCACCGCGCTTGCGCAGCAACTGGTCGCCGATTACCCGGAAGACGGTGCATGCTGGCGCGCGCTGTCCGCATCGCTTCACCGGGAAGGCCGCTTCGCGGAGATGATCGAGGCCGGCTTTCGTACGATCGAATTGCTGCCGGATGAATTGCTCGTGCGCATGCTGCTCGCCGACACGCTGCGGATGGTGAACCGTCTCGCGGAGGCCGACGAGCAGTGCACGCGCCTGCTCCAGCTTCAGCCCGATCACCCGGAGGCCTTCCGGATTCGCGGTCTGGTGCTGTTCGCGCTGCGCCGCACGGATGAAGCGATCGCGGCGTGCCGTCGCGCGGTCGAGCTTGCGCCCAACGCCGCTGCGCCGTGCGGCACGCTCGGCTTCGTGCTGCTCGAACAGGGCGCCACGCAGGAAGCGATACGCTGGCTGAAGCGCTCGATCGAAATCAACCCGACCGACAGCGTCACCCACAGCAGCATGTTGTTCTGTATTACGCACAGCAGCGACTTCGATCCGCAGGCGCTCATTGCCGAACACCGCAAGTTCGGCGAGCGCTACGGCAATCACAAGCGCAAGCGCGCGGCCGTGTTCTCGAACTCGCGCGACCCGGCGCGCAAGCTGCAGGTCGGCTTCGTGTCGGGCGACCTGTTCAGCCACGCGGTCGCCTCCTACGCGGTGCCCGTGATCGAGCATCTCGCAGCCGATCCCGGCATTGCGATGCACTTCTATCACAATCACTTCGAGGAAGATCACGTATCCGAGCGCTTCAAGGCCCACGCCACGACGTGGCGCACCGTCGCCGGCATGAGCGACACGGCCTTCCTCGAGCGCGTGCGCAACGACCGCATCGACATCGTGATCGACCTGTCGGGGCACACCGGTCGTAACCGGCTGGTCGCGCTGGCGCAGCGTGCGGCGCCCGTGCAGGCGTCGTGGATCGGCTATCCGGCCACGACCGGCCTCGCCGCGATGGACTACTTCATTGCGGATCGCTTTGTCGCGCCGCACGGCGAATTCGACGATCAGTTCGTCGAGCAGATCGTGCGGCTGCCGGCCATCTCGTCGTTCATGCCACCGGCAAATTGCCCGCCCGTCAATGTCTTGCCCGCGCTACGGAACGGCTATACGACGTACGGCAGCTTCAACCGCCTGAATAAACTCAGCCCCCACGTAATCGGCGTCTGGGCGCGCGTGCTGCATGCGGACCCAACCGCGCGCATGGCGCTCGGCGCAATCGGCAACGAGGGAGACCAGCGGGTGCTGATCGACTGGTTTGCCGCGGCCGGCATCGACGCCAGCCGCCTGTCGTTCCACCGGCGCTCGAACATTCCTGTCTACCTGCAACAGCATCATGGCGTCGACCTCTGTCTGGACACGTTCCCTTACACAGGTTCGACCACGACGCTAAATGCCCTGTGGATGGGCGTGCCGACGCTGACCATCGCTGGCGTGACGCTGGCCGGCCGGGGCAGTGCGAACTGGTTGATGCACGTCGGGCTCGACACATACATAGCGAAAAACGAGGACGAGTTCGTTGCCAAAGCGCTCGCCCTCGGCAAAGACACTGCGTCGCTTCAGGCGCTCCGCTCCGGCCTGCGCGCGCGCTGCGCCGAGTCGGCCGCGTTCCGCCCGGAGATCGTCGCGGCCGGACTGTCGTCGGCGCTGCGCACGATGTGGGCACGCTGGTGCGCGGGCGAGCCCGCGATCGCCTTCGACACGCCTCTTTTCGACGATACGGCGACCGCACCGGCCACGACCGAGGCCTGACCTCCACGCAACAGAGGGATCACCATGACTGCCAGCCTGCCTGCGTCGTCCGTCGCACAACTGCCTCGCGACAGCATCTACGTCACGCAGCCGTACCTGCCGCCACTCGACGAATTCATACCGTACCTCCAGCAGATCTGGGACAGCCGGGTGCTCACCAACGGCGGCCCGTTTCACCAGCAATTCGAGCGCGCACTATGCGACTACCTCGACGTGCCTCACCTGTCGCTTTTCGCGAACGGTACGCTCGCACTCGTCACCGCGCTGCAGGCGCTGCGAATCACCGGCGAAGTGATCACGACGCCATACTCGTTCGTCGCGACTGCACACTCGCTGCTGTGGAACGGCATCAAGCCGGTGTTCGTCGACGTGGACCCCGATTCGCTGAATCTGGACCCTGCGAAGATCGAAGCCGCCATCACGCCGCAGACAAGCGCGATCATGCCGGTGCACTGCTACGGCCGACCCTGCGACGTCGAGGCGATCCAAAAAATCGCGGACAACTACAACCTGCGCGTCATTTATGACGCAGCACACGCGTTCGGCGTTCACACGCCGACGGGCAGTCTGTTGCGGCACGGCGACCTGTCGATACTGAGTTTTCACGCGACCAAGGTATTCAATACCTTTGAAGGCGGCGCGATCATCTGTCCCGATGCGAAAACGAAGCAACGCATCGATCATCTGAAGAATTTCGGGTTCGTCGACGAAGTCACGGTCGTGGCGCCCGGCATCAACGGCAAGATGAGCGAGATCAACGCCGCGTTCGGATTGCTGCAGCTTCAGCATGTCGATGCGGCAATCGCGCGCCGTGCGCATATCGATGCCATGTATCGCGAGCAACTGAGCGGGTTGCGTGGACTTCGATGCATCGAGCACGGCGACGGCGTACGACACAACTACTCGTACTTTCCGATTCTCGTCGACGACGAATATCCGGTCAGCCGCGACGCGCTCTACAGCAAGCTGCGTGCACACGAAATTTATGTGCGCCGTTACTTCTACCCGCTCATCTCGGAATTTCCGATGTATCGCGGGTTGCCGTCGGCGCACAAGTCGCTGCTGCCCGCCGCCGCGCACGCATCCGAGCGCGTGCTGTGCCTGCCGATCTACCCGGCGCTGCGCGACGAAGACGTCGAACGAATCGTGAAGATCATCAAGGGGCACGTGTGACGTCGCCGGCAACCAGCGGCCTGGCGCGGTCGTCCTCATGCGCTTCCAGCACCATCGCGTTCAGCGCGATTCGCGACCTGATCGAGCAGGAACAGGTGCGAAACGCGGACTTCATCCGTACCGCGCTACCCGCTTATCTCGACAAGCTGGAGGCGCGCGCCGAGTTCGTCGCCGAAGCAGTGGACGGCATCTGTCACGGTTTCGTCGCGTTCTACTGTAACGACTACGCGACGCGAATACTGTACGTAACGCTGATCCTGGTAGCGCCGACGCGTCGTCGTACCCGGCTTGGCGAACGCCTGCTCACCAGAACCTTCGAGCTGGCCCGTGCACGAGGTTTCCTGCGATGCCGCCTCGAGGTGCATCCGGACAATCCCGGCGCCCGCGACTTTTACGCGCGACTGGGCTTCAAACCGATCGATGCGCGATCGGACGCCATCGTGCTCGAACGCACGTTGTGACATCGCTCGAACCGGGTACGTTCGAAGCCCGGTGTCACTGAACACGGCTCCGCGACCAGGCGGCCGCCTATCGCATCACTCAGCAGAAAGAGAGCGCGACAAAATGAAGTGCATGATTTGCGACGCCGACGGCGACTACTATTTCTCGAAGACCTATACCGAGCGACCTTTTTCCGACTTCATGAGTTCGATCGGCAAGGTCGACTATTACAAATGTCGGCAGTGCGGCTTCGTCTGGTCCGGCACACATCAATCGCTACCGGCGGAGAAATGGAGTGAATTGAATCGGCAGTTTCATCACTACATCGAGAATCCCGCCAACGAAACGAAGGGCAACCAGCCGCCGTACGCCGAACAGGCCATGATGCTCGCCCTGCTCGGAAAGAACGGCGTGATTCGCCTGGACAACATGGTCGACTATGCCGCCGGGTACGGTACGTTGAGCAATGTCCTGGCGAAATACTACGATCTTGAACTGCCGATCTTCGATCTCTACGTGAAAAACGATGGCTCGGGAAGATATATCGATCCATCCAACCTCGGTCGCTACAAGACCGTGATCAATTCGGCGATGTTCGAGCATGTCCTGCGCCGCAGCGATCTCGATTTCGTGCATGACATGGTCGATCACGACGGTGCATTGGTCATCCACACGGTTGTCTGTGAACGCGTGCCGAACGACCCGGAATGGTTCTACTTGCGCCCCCCCGTGCATACCGCCTTTCATACCAATCGAAGCATGACCATCCTGATGGAGCAATGGGGCTATCGGGCATCGCTCTACTGTCCTCAGGCCAAGTGCTGGGTTCTGCTTCGCGACGAGTGCGCACATATCGGCGAAACGGTTGCATCCATCAATCGCGAACTCCAGACCACGTGGTTCCACTACAAGGAAGGATTCGTCGACTACTGGAAGGGATTCTAGATCAGCCTGCATGTGACGAAATGCATCGATGCCCCGTCCTTCACGTGAGCTGACAGGACGACCCGCGCATACCGGCCGGCAATGCGTGGCCGCGAGTCGAATGCCGTTTCCGAAGCAGGCAAGGCAGTCGATTTCGAATGGCGACCGACGCTCTCCGGTTGATCCGCGCAATGACAGGCAAAACCTAAATTCCGGGACAGACCTGCCGTTATAGCAAAAGTAAGTGTAGTGCCATGCAACGAATGCAATTCCGAAAGGAATCGACGTGTGTGCATTGCGCCGACACTTACGCCACGGGCCTGAATCGCTGCCGGAGCGAGGCAACTGTATCGCGCGTCAATCAAGCATCGGGTGCGACGCATACCACCGGATTCCCCTTCTCCTATCGCGCTTCGCCACGAAGTGCAATCCAGGCAAGAGAAACCGGTTTTCCGGTGCACTCGCGGTAACGCCGGGCACATACCAACTAATTGAATATTGAGAGAACTCGACTGATGCGTACCAAACTGATCGTCGCCGCGCTCGCGGCCATGGTTTCCTTGACGTGCAGCGCAGCCACCAGCGTCGTGATCGATGCAAAAGCCAATTGCCTTTCCAGCTTCGTCGGGACCGTCTCCGGCGGCACGTCGGCAAAATTCAGGCTCGCAAGGGGCCAATACGCCGTCTCTCTCGTGTCGAACACGATGAGTTGCGGTGGCGGCTCACTCGATAATGGCTGCAACATCGATACCGTGATGATGCAAGGCGGCTACGGCTACGGAAGCATCCGATGGGGCACCGCAATCACGGCCAAACCCACCGTCATCCTGATGACCAGCGACCTCAACGATGTTTTCGCCTACGTCAGCGATGACTACTGTGGCGACAACGTCGGACAGGCGACGCTGCTGATTCAGCCGGTAAACTAAGCGCAATTTGCACGGCGCACGCAGCGCGCGTGCGTATCGCCCTACCTGCACAAGCAAGGCCAGCCGCTCGAACGGCCGCGTCCCCGACAGGACACGGCCGTGACCGGTCACCCCGATACCTGCTGCACCGTATCGGGCATCGCGACCCCGTTCGCAGGGACTGCCTGAATCAAATCGTATTCCGTCAGCATGTCCCTTACTTCCGCAACGGAGTTGAACATCAGCAGGTCCACGATCGACAGCCAGGGAACGAACGGCGCCCCGAACTGACCGTATTCGATCGGCCTCGACCGAAGAAACCGCAGATCAATGCCGCGCGCCGCAAAGTCTTCGTGCGAGTACAAATCAACACCGCCGATCGCATTGACATACGTCGTCGCCCCCAGCGACTCGCAGATCGCGAGTACGCGACTCTGCCCCTTCAATGACGGATCAACGTCGATCGACGACGACACATCGATACGCGTGGCGATGCCGAGCCGATCCACGACGACATCGATCGATCGCTTGATGAACTTGAACAGGTTCGGCTCGTCAGCGTCGATCACGGCGCTCACGAGGTTGAATCCTTGCTCAAAGAACGGCGCACGAACATAGGCTCCCTTCAACTGGGCGGCAAGTTTCACGGGATCGTAATCAGACGACACCTCGCGATCACGAACATCGAGCGAATCGGCATCTCGTTTCAGCGGAATACTGAACAGCGCATCGCTGCCGTTGAGCAGGAAGCGGTTCCGGTTGAACCACCCCTTCTTCGTGTACTTGATGTTGTCGTATACAACAAACCGGTCAACCGCTCCAATCAGTTGAAAGTAGCCGATATACGGCAGGAAATACGGTTGCATGATCGCGACTTTCATCGCCTCACCCCTGACGGACAAACGGCACAAAAAATGGCTGGAGAGCGGCGCGGCATGCCAAACAGGCTACGCATCGACGCACTCCCTGAAATGCGCGGCAAACACCCCCCGCAGCCGCTCGGCCATCTGAATCCAGCTCTCGCCGCGCCCGCGCCGGAACAACCGCACCGTGCCCGGATACCACGGCGAATCCTCACGGTCGTGCATCCACCGCCAGTCCACGTCCTGATTCGGCAGCAGCACCCAGCAGGGCTTGCCGAGCGATGCGGCCAGATGCGCGGTCGACGTGTCGACGCACACCACGAGATCGAGTTGCGCGACGATCGCGGCCGTATCGGCGAAATCGTCGAGCTCCGAGCCCAGGTGCAGCAACGGCAGCCCGCCCGGCGGCTGGCGCGCTTCGTCCTCGCCCTGCCCTTTCTGCAGGCTCACGAAATTCACGCCCGGCACGCTCCATAGCGGCGTCAGCAATGCCAGTGACGGCAGCGAACGGTGCACGTCGTTGTGATGCTTCGGATTGCCTTTCCATACAAGACCGACGCGCGGGCCGGCAGGCAACGCATCGAGGCGTGCGCCCCAGTGCGCGACGCACGCCGGATCGGACACGAACCGCACCGGCGGCGGGATCGTGTCGAGTGTCGTGCCCGCGTGCATCGGCGCGCTCAACAGGCTCGTCCAGTAATCGAATTGCCCGGCCTGTGCGGTGGCCGCCTCGTGATCGAGCACTGCGTCGACACCGTCGACCGTCTCCATCAGCCGATGCAGCGCCGGCTGGCACGCGAACACCACCCGCGCCGCCCGCCTCGCGCGAAATTCCGCGAAATAACGGCTGAACTGCAGCATATCGCCGAGGCCGTCCTCCTGCCACACGAGCAGCGTCTTGCCGGCTAGCGGCTCGCCTTGCCACTGCGCGCACCGCAGTACCTCGCGGGTTCGGCGGTGCACGAACGTCGACTGCTCGTAGCGCGATTCGTAGCGGCGCCAGCCTTCCTCGAATCGTCCCCGGCCGAGCAGCAGCGTCGCCAGCCCGAAGCGCGCGTCGTCATAGTCGGCGCGCAGGTCGAGCGCGCGACGGTATGCGCGTTCGGCTTCGTCGAGTTGGCCCGCATGCGCCAAGGTCGTGCCGAGGTTGTAGTGCACCTCGGCCATCCGCGGCGCGAGCGCCAGCGCGTCGGTGAACGCGACGGCCGCTTCGTCGTGGCGGCCCTGCGCACGCAGGACGCAGCCGAGATTGTTGTGTGGCTGCGGCAGGCCGGGCCGGCAGCGGATGGCGTCGCGATAGGCCGCTTCCGCTTCGGACAGGCGATCGAGGTTCTGCAGCGCGACGCCGAGGTTGTAATGCGCTTCCGGATGATCCGGACACAGTGCGATGGTCTGCCGGCTAGCCGCCTCCGCTTCCGGCAGCCGCTGCATGTCGACGAGGATCGCGCCGAGATTCGCGTGCGCGAGCACATGATCGGCGCGAACGGCAATCGCGAGCCGGTACGCGAGCTCCGCCTCCGCGGGCCGCGCGAGGATGCGAAGCAGGTTGCCGAGATCGGTCAGCACGTCGGGCGACCGCGGCTCGATCGACAGGGCCTGCCCGAACGCCTGTTCGGCTTCGTCGAGCCGGCCGAGCGCTTCGAGCACCTTGCCGAACCGGTGATGGTGCGACGCGCGCAACGGCGCGACGCAGGCAAGCTGCCGGCGCAGGATCACTTCGGCTTCGGGCAAGCGCTCCTGCGACAGCAGCAGCGCGTGAAGGCCGTCGTATGGGGGCTCGAACGCCGGCATCGCGTCGATCGCGCGCCGCCACCACGCCTCGGCATCCGCCAGCCGGTTCAGGCCCAGCGCACAGACGGCCGCGACGTGCAGCGCCGCGACGTCCACCGCAGGCGCATCGAGCAGCGGCGCGACGCGTGACAGTGCGTCGGCAAACTGTCCGTTCTGGCACAAGGTCGCGGCGTGTCGAACGCACGCGGAAACGTCGGAAGCTGGCGTCGTCATGGAGGGCTGGGCAAAGCGGCGGACATTCATCCCGTCCGGCCGTCACGGCGGCAGCCCGGCATGCGCGACGCGTGTCGCGCCCGGGCGACCGTTTCGGCACGGAGAGCGTCGATTGACAGGTTACCGAAGCACGCACGCACGCGATGCGACGATCTGAGCCCATTCCATGCGGTTGTTCGGGCGATGGCCCGTCACCCCGTGCGTGGCGGGGCCTCGCTGAACGACACCGGCCGTCCGCTCAGTTCGACGAACACCCCCCGCAACTGCTCGAACTGCACGAGCTGGAACTGCACGAACTCGACGAACTGCAGCTCGACGACGAGCAACTGCTGTCGGACGAAGTGCCACCGCCCGCTTTCGCCGCGGCGGCCGACGACACCTGCGAGGCCACCAGCACCGGGCCTGCATACGCCGACCATACGGTACCGGCCAGCGCGCCTGCACCGAACAGCGCTGCGGTCCACAGCAACGGGTCCGGATCGTCACGTTCGGCGTCGCGTATCCCGGACGCTCCCCGCGCGCTGCGTACGTGCCGCGCGTCGCGCGCAGCCCGCGGATCGTGCGCGTTCCGGCGCTCGAGCAGCGCGGCGCGCCCGGCCGCCGTGGCGCCGCCGCGCCCGAAGCCGGTCAGCCTTCCAGCGACGATCCGGTACGCGATCGCGAACACCGCCATGCAGATGCACAGCAGCAGCACGGGCCGCCCGCGGCTCAAACCGACCGCGAGCTTCGCGGCGCCGGTGCCGAGCACGAGCAACGCGATCGCGCGCGCGGCCATCCGGGACGCGCGCAACTCGCCGGGCGCCCAGAACCAGCCCTGCGCACGCATCCCGTCGACGACCTCCTGCGCGTACCTCGCAAGCCGCTCCCGAAAGACGCCGTAGCGCACGGTGCCGGACGGTTGCTCGTTGAGCCACGCGCAGTAGTCGTCGTACCGACCCGCGCGTGCCAGATCCGCGATCTTCACGTAGCTGCCTTGCCGGTGAACGCTCCACAAGTCGACCGCGCCCGCATGCGCGAGCGACATCGTCACGACCTGCGCGACCCGTGCTTCGCCGCCGGTGAGATAGGCGACTTCGTCGGCGCTCAGCCCGGACGAAGCCTTGCGCGTGCGCCGGCCCCAGCGCCGGATGCGAAATTCGATGGCCTGGAGCGCGACGATCAGCAACAACGCGAGAATGCAGGCCGGCACGTAGAACGCGAGAAACTGCGGTCCCGTGTAGTCCAGCACGTCGAGATCCTGCGCCGATGCGCAGGTCGCGGCGACGCTCGCGGCCGCCGCCGGCCACACGAGTTTCGGTAGACGGTCGCGCCATGCGCGGCGCGGCGCCACGGCGGCCATGCGCTCGGTCTGCCGCGCCTCTGCATCCGCCTCGGCCTGCCGGTCGACCGGACGCGGCCAGATCGATGCCGGCGGCTCGCAGCCGAACAGCCGACGATAGCTGTCCAGCGTGTCGCGGTAGCGCTGCGCGTACACGGCGGCCTCGTCGGGCGCGCCGGTACCGGGCATATGGTGCAGCCGTGCGTGCAGCACATCGGCGCAGAAGACGTCCCAGTATTCGAGCGTGTACTGCAGATGGAAATGCCACGCGGCATCGACCGCGACCGACGGCGTGACCGGATGCCCGGCCGCCTGCGCGAGAAACGCGAAGCGCTTGTATTCGTCGATTACGGCCAGCGCGTGGTCGTGCGACCAGCCTTCGGCTTCGGCGAGGCGCCGGCTGTACGGCAGCGGCGCATGCGGATCATCGGGCGAATACGCGTGCAGACGCGCGAGCAGCGCCTGCTGCGCATCGGTCAGCGGGCAGGCAGCGACTGCGGTCGAAGTAGACGGGATGGCAGCCATCGGGAGTCGGCGCGATGCGCGGACGGCCGCCGCGCTCGACGCTTGGAGTTGTCGTTGCGGGCGATTCTCGCACAACGGAAAGGCGGCGGAATAGCGTGGGAACGGCCCGGCAGATGACGATGCGATGCCGTGCGGTGACGCTACGCCTGGACGACTTCAGGAAAACGGATCGGGAAATTCGACGCCTGGAATCAGGCTATTTGGCGCGCCCGGCTGGGATCGAACCAGCAACCCCTGCCTTCGGAGGGCGGGAATATAGGTTCACGACCGTCCATGAACATCCGAAGAAACCCGATAATCCATTGAATTTATTGAAAAATAAGAGCATTGCCGTCCAACGAGATCCAGCCTAAAATTTCCGTACCATTTCCGTACGAAAATCATGGCTACTCCTATCGTCAGCAAGACCGCACGCGACAAGCTGCCCCCACGCCGGGAACCCTACTTTGCACGGGTTCAATCCGGTCTCTACGTCGGGTTCCGTAAACTCGCCGAGGGCGACGGGACCTGGATTGCTCGCAGACGCAACGAGGCGGGCAAGCAAGAATACAAGGCACTCGGCACCCTCCCGAGCTTCGATGATGCGGTGAAAGCTACCCTCGAATGGTCGAAAGCGGCAGACGC
>NZ_BBSK01000052.1:0-3661 GCF_001319805.1 Burkholderia sp. E168m22 | reverse complement strand
AGCGTTGGTGGCAAACGTCGTCGGTATGATCGAGCAGCCCGCTATCGACAAGAACCTCCCCCTCGATATTCGAGGCACCGCTTTCCAACAGCGTGTTTGGCAAGTGCTTCGCAAAATTCCGGTGGGAAGCACACTGAGCTATGCGCAGGTCGCGCGCCTCGTTGGAACTGACGTGTCGGAGCTTGATATTGCCAGCGCTTGCGCTGGCAACCCGCTAGCCGTTGCGATCCCTTGCCATCGCGTAGTCAGAACTGATGGAAGGTTTTGGGGCTATGCATGGGGCATTGACCGCAAGCAGGCGCTGCTTGACCGTGAACGTTGCACTCACGTGCAATCGTGAGCGACGATAATCATGAACGATTGCCGTGCCTCCGGTTTGAAGCGTCCGGCATAACGCAGCCCAGAGAGGCTCGGCAAAACGATTTCAGGGTACGCGCCGCGTTAATTACGCCACGGCAGCAACAGGCACCCGGAAAGGCGCACCGAGACGATTGAACGCGTTCATCGCGGCGATGGCGATCGTGAGGTCAACCAGGTCCTTCGGCGAAAATGCCGCCGCAGCAGCGGCATAGGCTTCATCCGATGCATGCGTTTCGCTGACACGCGTGACTTCCTCAGACCAGGCCAGCGCGGCACGCTCCTGATCGGTGAACAAGTGCGCAACCTCATCCCACACTGGCACCAGCGTAATTTTGTCGACGGACATGGTTTTTCTGAGATCGCGGCTATGCATGTCGATGCAATGCGCGCACCCGTTGATTTGCGAGACGCGGAGAAACACGAGGTGGACAAGTTCCTCGGGGAGATTCGTCTTCTTCGTGACGTAGTGGTGGATACCAAAAAGCGCCTTTGCGCCGTCCGGTGCGGTCTCTTGCCAGTTCATGCGGGTCATCTCGGTCCTTCTCCGTGGGTGATGCGAATAGTGTCGCCGTCGCGTCCAAGCCGCCTATCGACTTGCGCCGCGATCCATGTCATAACGCAACGTTACTCCGCTGGGCATTAGAGAAACAGGCCCAAAAACTGGCGAAACGACTGGCCCAAAAATGAATCAACCGAATTCGCCCGCTGCGCTGTCCATCCTGGTGGACCGTGCCATCGCCGAGCCGATCGGCGACCAGATCCATGCGAGCCTGCGCCAGGCAATCGTCGAGGGCCGGCTCGTACCCGGACAGCGCCTGCCTTCCGGCCGGGACCTCGCTGCGCAACTTGGCGTCGCCCGCGGCACCGTCCGCGTGGCCTACGATCGGTTGATCGCCGAGAATCTGGTATTCGGTGCAGGCTCCTCGGGCACACACGTTTGCGCGCGGCTGCCCGCGGAGCGAGCGGATGGCGAGGCTTCCCTTGACGGGCCTCTAGCGGATTTCACCCGCCCATTTTCGAGCGCCCCGCTTCCATTCCAGATGGGCGTACCGGCCCACGACGCATTCCCAGCCAAGCTCTGGGCCCGCATGCGCACGCGTGCCGTACGCGCCGATGCCTTCGCTTACACGGCCTATGCCGATCCGCGCGGCGAACCTGCCCTGCGAGCCCAGATCGCGAGCCACCTGGCCGTAAGCCGGCAGATGCAATGTCATCCCGATCAGGTCATCGTCACCAGCGGATACCGGCAAAGCCTGATGCTGGCACTGACCGCACTGCGCGCGCATGGACGCAAGGCGTGGCTCGAGGAGCCAGGCTATCCACTGGGAAGACGCGCGCTGGAAATCATCGGTGCAGCGGTCATACCCGTACCTGTCGATGCCGATGGGCTGCGAGTGGAGGCTGGCGTCGCCAGCGCGCCAGATGCTTTGCTGGCGTTGGTCACGCCGGGCCAGCATGCCCCGCTCGGCGTGACCCTGTCGCCGGCACGAAGGCATGCGCTGCTCGACTGGGCGGCGACAAGGGGTGCCTGGATCATCGAAGACGACTATCTCGGAGAACTACAGCTCGAAGGCCGCGCCGCACCGGCCCTTGCTGCAGGCGAAGGTGCCGAGTGTGTGGTTCACATCGGCGCGTTCAGCAAGACGATCAGCCCGGGGCTCGGCCTGGGTTTCGTCGTTGCCCCACGCTCAGTGGCGGAGCGTCTGGTTGAGGTAGCCGCCGTGTTGTCCCCAGCTCCGAACCGGACCACCCAATTGGCGGTGACGGAGTTTCTGAGGAATGGACACTACCTGCGGCACCTGCGACAGATGAAGGCGCTCTATGCGGAGCGCCGACGCCTGACGCTGGCGCATGTCAACAAGTTTCTGCCGGGCACCATGATGGCGGGCCTGGGGGTGATCGCACCGCTGCCACAAACCGCCGACGACCGCATGGTTGTCGGCATTGCCCGGGCGCATGGCCTCGCGCCTTCGGCACTCTCCGCCTGGTACCTTCGCCGCAGCAACGCACAAGGTGGCTTGCTACTCAGCGCGACAAACCTCCGCCCAGACAACATCGAGACCGTCTGCGCGACGCTTGCGGGTATCGTTGCGTCATCAAGTCGTAGCCCACATGAGTCCAACGGTCGCCAACGCGGCGTCGAACGTCCGCTTTCTAGAAATATCGACGACCGCTAAGGGTCGGAAAGAGCCGACCGCCGGATGCCATTTTCCAACGTTGGACGCCGTCAGACCAGATCGCTCAAAGCTGCGAAAAAGGGGGAGATTGTCTACGAGCAGCCGCCTTGGCCACGCAACATTGGGCGTCGGCAGTTTAGAGCCGGGAGATTTTCGGCAGGATAACGCGGAGCAGCTTTAGAGAACAGGGAGCAAGGCCGAGGGCCTCGACTGACGCGCTTTGGTGCATGGCGCATTTCCGTATGATTTCCGTACGAACTTGCCCAGCGCTAGAGGCGCTACACCAACTCCTTGATTTTTATCATTTTCTTGGCGCGCCCGGCTGGGATCGAACCAGCAACCCCTGCCTTCGGAGGGCAGTACTCTATCCATTGAGCTACGGGCGCGTGAGACAGTGAAGCGACCCCATATACAGGCCGCCCACGATTGGCAAGACGGCAAGGATACCCGGTTTCCCAAGACGCGTCCACCTTGCCCGCCGAATCGCCGCCGGGCGCCGCTGCGTGCGGGTAAACACGCGCCATCGCGCCGCTCGCCGTGATGTAAACGTTCCGTCTATAATCGTCCGTGCTTCATTGGACTGCCATTTTGCCGTTGCACCGCGCTCACAATTCCTATTCATGGAGACGAGGCAAGCATGAGCGAAGCACCCCACGAATCTCCCGTCAAAACCCCCGGGCAGCTGATTGCCGTCATCATCGCGTCGTTCGCGATCCCGATCATCCTGATCGTCCTGTTCGCCAATTACGCGAACCATGCGTTCCGTTCCGGCGCCGGCACGGACGCGCTATCCGACGAGCAGGTCGCCGCACGTATCGCCCCCATCGCGAAGGTCGAGGTGAAGGACGCCAACGCACCCCGCACGTACAAAACCGGCGAGGAGGTCTACAAGGCCGTCTGCGTGACCTGCCACGGCACCGGCGCCGCCGGCGCGCCGAAGTTCGGCAACAAGGACGACTGGGCGCCGCGCATCTCGCAAGGCTTCGACACGCTGCTGAAGACGGCCCTCGCGGGCAAGGGCGCGATGCCGGCGCGCGGCGGCACGAGCCCCGACGACGTCAGCGACTATGAAATCGCCCGCGCGATCGTCTACATGGCGAACAACGACGGCGCGAACTTCCCGA
>NZ_BBSK01000051.1:0-18999 GCF_001319805.1 Burkholderia sp. E168m22 | reverse complement strand
CCGCCCCGGCCGGCGCCGACGCGGCAACGGCCGGCAAGGCGCTGTACGCGTCGACCTGCCAGGCCTGCCACGCGGCCGGTGTGCTGGGTGCGCCGAAGTTCGGCAGCAAGGAAGACTGGGCGCCGCGCCTGAAGGACTCGATGGATACGGTCTACAACTACGCGCTGCACGGCAAGGGCGCGATGCCGCCGAAGGGCGGATCGAACGCGTCCGATGCCGACGTGAAGGCGGCCGTCGACTACATGGTCAACTCGGCGAAGTAACGACTCACCCGGCCATCCGTAAAAAACCCCCGCGACGCCCTTGCATCGCGGGGGTTTCGTTTTTGTGTCGCCGGTTGGCCGCGCCAGCGTGCGCGGCACTGCCGCCGCGTCACTTCTGCAGCAATGCCTTCAGGCTCGCGAGCCGGTCCTTCGGCGACATCGGCGCTTCTTCCGGCGTCGGCGGCGGCGCTTCGTCGAGCCCCATCTCCGGGATGAAGCGCGACGGTTCGCACACGACCGTCTCGCGCGCCCGCTTGCGCTTCTTGCACCAGTTCAGGTGCAGGCTGCGCTGCGCGCGCGTGATCGCGACGTACATCAGCCGGCGCTCCTCCTCGATCCGCTCGTTGTCGATCGGGCCGTCGTCCTCGCTGCCGCCGCGGTGCGGCATGATGCCTTCCTCGACGCCGACCAGGAACACGTGCGGATACTCGAGCCCCTTCGACGCATGGACGGTCGACAGCCGCACGGCGTCCGGGTCCTCGTCCTTGCCCTCGAGCATCGACATCAGCGCGACGGTCTGGATCAGGCCGAGCAGGTTCTTGCCCGTATCGGCGAGGCCGTCCGCGTTGTGGAAACCTTCGGCCTCGCCGTCGACGGCGTCCCTCTCGGGCTTCGTGCCCTTGCGCTTCAGCCATTCGAGGAATTCGAGCACGTTCTGCCACTTCGACTGCGCCTGCCGCTCGTCGAACGCGTCGTACAGGTACGCCTCGTAGTGGATCGCCTCCATCATGTCGTCGAGCACGACGGTCGCGGGCTCCTTGTCCGCGCGCTCGGTCAGGCGCTGGATGAAGTCGCAGAACATCCGCAGCGGCTCGACCTGGCGCGCCGACAGCCGCGCCTCGATCCCGCCCATGTAGACGGCCTCGAACAGCGACACCTTCGCCTGCCCCGCGAACGAGCCGAGCGCTTCCAGCGTCGTGTTGCCGATGCCGCGGCGCGGCGTCGTGACCGCGCGGATGAACGCGGGATCGTCGTCGGCGTTCGCGATCAGCCGCAGGTACGCGCACAGATCCTTGATCTCGGCCTTGTCGAAGAACGACTGGCCGCCCGACAGCACGTACGGAATCCGCTCGCGCCGCAGCACCTGCTCGAAGATGCGCGCCTGGAAATTGCCGCGGTACAGGATCGCGTAGTCGCGGAACTGCGCGCGCCGCTCGAACTTGTGCGCGGACAGCCGGAACACGACCGATTCGGCCTCGTGCTCCTCGTCGTTACACGCCGTGACGGTGATCGAATCGCCCATCCCGTGCTCGGACCACAGCTTCTTCTCGAACAGCTTCGGGTTGTTCGCGATCACGTTGTTCGCGGCGGTCAGTATCCGCACCGTCGACCGGTAGTTCTGCTCGAGCTTGATCACGTGCAGCTTCGGAAAATCCTTGCCAAGCTGCGCGAGGTTCTCCAGCGTCGCGCCGCGCCAGCCGTAGATCGCCTGGTCGTCGTCGCCGACCGCCGTGAACGCGGCGCGCGGGCCCGCGAGCTGCTTCAGCAGCTCGTACTGGCACGCATTGGTGTCCTGGTACTCGTCGATCAGCAGGTAGCGCAGCTTGTTCTGCCAGCGGTCGCGCACCTGCTCGTTCTTCGCGAACAGCTCGGCCGGCAGGCGGATCAGGTCGTCGAAGTCGACCGCCTGGTACGCGTGCAGCGTCGCCACGTAGTTGCGGTAGACCAGCGCGGCCTGGTGCTCGTCCTCGTTGGCCGCGATCGCCATCGCTTCGTCGGGCATGATCAGGCCGTTCTTCCACAGCGAGATGATGCTCTGGATCTTGCGGATCAGCCCTTTGTCGGTGGTGCCGAGCTGCTCCTGGATCATCCCGAAGCAGTCGTCCGAATCCATGATCGAGAACTGCGGCTTCAGGCCGACGTGCTCGGCCTCCTGGCGCAGGATCTGCACGCCCAGCGAGTGGAACGTGCAGACGGTGAGCTGGTTGACGGGCACCTTGCGGCCTTCCTTGCCCGGCGTGGTGAGGGTCTTGCCTTCCAGCAGCTTCGACACGCGCTCGCGCATTTCGGCGGCCGCCTTGTTCGTGAACGTGACGGCGGCGATATGGCGCGGCTCGAAGCCCTTCGCTTCGATCAGATGCGCGATCTTCTGCGTGATCACGCGTGTCTTGCCGCTGCCCGCGCCGGCGAGCACGAGACAGGGACCGTCGAGATAGCGCACCGCTTCGTTCTGAGCGGGATTGAGGCCTGCGGACATGATGGCGGATGGTGTTGCTGGTTGACGGCGGACGCCGAGAGGATGCCGTGCGCGGCAGGCTGGCGAAGCAGGCGGACACGCGGGGCAGGACGCGCATGTTAACACGTCGGCGGCGCGTATTTCGGGCACGCCGCCGGACGGGGGCGCGCGGGCTTGCCAGGCGGGCGCCCCCTGTCCGTTCGGCGTGGTCGTGCCTGTCCGCTCGGCCAATCGGGCCCTGTTCGCGCTGCGATCGGACACAATATGCACTCCCCCGGCGGCACCCGCGCCGGCCCGCTTCAATGCGTTTCAACCACCGCAGGATCGACCTCATGGGATACCCGTTCGCCACCGCTGCCCTCGGCCCGCTGCTGTTCGCACAAGGGCGCTACGTGCGCCGCGTCACGCCGCGGCTGCCCGAGGCGGCCGGCCCGCGCGACGGCGTGGCCGGCGACGGCCCACCGCTGCGCGTGCTGGTGGTCGGCGATTCGGCCGCCGCGGGCGTCGGGGTCGCGACGCAGCACGATGCGCTCGCCGGGCAACTGGCGAACGCGCTGGCGGCCACGCACCGCGTGCGCTGGAAACTGCTCGCACGCACCGGCCTGACCACGCGGGAGCTGGTCGACTGGCTCGCCGCGGAGCCGGCCGAGCCGTTCGACGTGGCCGTGACGTCGCTCGGCGTCAACGACGTGACGGGAGGCGTGTCGCCCGCTCGCTGGCTCGCGCAGCAGGCCGAGCTGGTGCGGCTGCTCGCCGAGCGTTTCCAGGTCGGGCACGCGATCCTGTCGGCGGTGCCGCCGATGGAGCGCTTCCCGGCGCTGCCGCAGCCGCTCGCGTGGTATCTGGGGCGGCGCGCGAAGCGGCTCAACGCGGCGCTCACCGGCTGGGCCGGCGCGCAACCGCACTGCACGTTCCTGCGGGTCGACCTGCCGCTCGAACGCCATTTGATGGCCGCCGACGGCTTCCATCCCGGCGCAGCCGCGTGCGCGGTGTGGGCCGCGCAGGTCGCGGCCGCCGTGAGGCAGCGGCCGGGCGGATGATGGGGCGCGTTCGGGGGCTGACTGCCGCCACGGCTTGCCGGGGGTTGGGAGCCGGGAGCCGGGAGCCGGGAGCCGGGAGCCGCGAGCCGCGAGCCGCGAGCCGCGAGCCGCAAACCAGCCAACCATACCGCGGCACGGCGCACGACCCCGCGCAAAATGCCAGCCTTCCCCGCGCAAGCGCCGCCTCGCTTCGTGCATTTCGCCCGACGCGTCTGTGCAAGCAGCGGCGCCATGCCAAAATAGCCGGTCGTCCTCGCGCCGCTCCGGCGCGCCATCCTTTAGTTTCCTTCGCAGCCAGGAATTGCCATGTCGTCATTGCTCAGGATTGGTTTGATGGGTTTCGGTTTCGCCGGCGCGACGTTCCACGCGCCGGTGATCGCCACGAGCGGCCGCACCGAAGTCGCCGCGATCGCGACGGGTCAGCCCGATCGCGCGCAGGCCGCGTATCCGGGCGCGCGCGTCGTCCCTGATCTCGACACGCTGCTCGGCCTCGATGACATCGAATGCGTGGTGATCGCCACGCCGAACGACACCCATTTCACGCTCGCGCGTCAGGTGCTCGAAGCCGGCCGCCACGTGGTCGTCGACAAGCCCGTCACGCTCACCGCCGACGAGGCGCTCGCCCTCGCGCGGCTCGCGAACGCGCGCAGCCGGCTGTTCGCGCCGTTCCACAACCGCCGCTGGGACGGCGATTTCCTCACCGTGCGCCGGATCGTCGAATCGGGCGAGTTGGGCCGCCTCACCTACTTCGCGTCGCACTTCGACCGCTTCCGGCCGACGCCGCGCACGCGCTGGCGCGAGGAGCCGGCCCGCGGCGGCGGCCTGCTGCTCGACCTCGGCCCGCACCTGATCGACCAGGCGCTCGCGCTGTTCGGCACGCCGGAAACGGTGAGCGCCACCGTCAAGACGCGCCGCGACAACGGCACGGCGCCCGATTTCGTGCACCTGCTGCTCGGCTATCCGGACAAGGACGTCGCGCTGCACGCGAGCGCGCTGTCGGCGATCGAGCCCGCGCGCTTCACGCTGCACGGCACGCGCGGCAGCTACCAGAAGTTCGGGCTCGACACGCAGGAAGACCAGCTCAAGGCCGGCCTCACCGCGGACGACGTCGAATTCGGCGGCGGCAATCCGCCCGGCCTGCTGCGCGTGCTCGACGGCGACGTCGAGCTCGAGCGGCCGGTGCCGACGCTCGACGGCCAGTACGCGGAGTTCTACCGCGCGCTCGCCGCGTCGATCCGTGATGGCGCGCCGTTTCCCGTCACCGCGCAGGACGCGGTCGACGTGATGACGATCATCGAGCTCGCCGCGCAGAGCGAACACGACGGCCGCCGGGTGCCGTTCGTGCGCCGCACGGTCTGACGACCGCCGGCCGGGTCGGTGCCGACCCGGCCACCCTCCGCGCCACGCCGCCAGGCATCGGCACCGGCGGCGCTTGTGTCTACCGCCACGCCGCCCCGCGGCCACGGCCCCGAACATTCCGTTACAAATGGTGCGGGAACGAAAGTCAGCGGTCGTCCGGTCTGACGCGTTTCTCAAAAAGTCGATTCGACACTTATCCGTCAGGAGAATGTGATGCAACGGTTGATTCGCGCAGCGGCATGCTGCGTCCTGGTTTCCTCGCTCGCGGCCTGTATCGTGCAGCCGCAGCGGCCGGCCCGGCAGGCGCCTCCGCCGTCGCGACCGAACCCGCAGGTCGTCGCGAACGACCGCATGCAGGAGGTCCAGGGCCGGATCGACAACCTGCATCGCCGCATCGACGCCCGTGTGAACGGCGGCTACTACCCGCCGCCCTACGGTGCGCAGCTGCACCACCGTCTCGACGTGATCCGCCAGGAAGCGAACGACATGTCGGCCCAGCACAACGGCGGCCTGTCCGGCGACGAGCAGCGTGTGCTGAATCAGGAACTCGACACGGCCGCGCGCGCGATCGGCGAGTAACGCGCCGACGCCCGCCGGTGCGGAGAAAAGCGGCGGCGCCGGCCGCCGCCGCTTGTCGCGAAGCGACATTCTTTTGCTCAAATTGACAAGGCCCACCCGCTCGCGTACAGTCGCCCGCACGCGTCGGGAGAGCGTGTGACCGGGTCGTTCCGACACCGGTTGCGCCGCCGAAGGGGCACACCCGCAAACTCTCAGGCAAAAGGACCGACCGCGTCGGGGAATCGCGTCCGCGCATTGCGCGGACACCTTACTCTCCCCGCACTCTGGAGAGCGGCAGTAGCCCGCAGCGCATTGGCTGTGCGGGCAAGCTGCCCACCGAAGGGGCGCGCGTTCGCCGGGCTTTGCCCGCAGCGCAATCTCTCAGGTATCGAGGACAGAGGGGCATGTACCGGATCGCTCGAGGCTATCAGCCGCGGCGGTCGGCACATGGCCGTTCTGATCCGCGCGCAAGCGCCTTGCCTGAGGCCTCGATGACTGCACTGAATCACACCCCGCTCAACGCCGCGCACCGCGCGCTCAATGCCCGCATGGTCGACTTCGGCGGCTGGGACATGCCCGTCAACTACGGCTCGCAGATCGAAGAACACGCTGCCGTGCGCACCGACGCCGGCATGTTCGACGTGTCGCACATGTGCGTCGTCGATTTCACCGGCAGCCGCGTGCGCGCGTTCTTCGAGCATGCGATCGCGAACCACGTCGGCAAGCTCAAGACGCCCGGCAAGGCGCTCTACTCGTGCCTGCTCAACCCGCAGGGCGGCGTCATCGACGATCTGATCGTCTACTACTTCACCGAAGAATTCTTCCGCGTGGTCGTCAACGCCGGCACCGCCGAGAAAGACATCGCGTGGTTCAACCAGCTGAACGAGCAAGGCGGCTACGGCCTGACCATCGCGCCGCGCCGCGACTTCGCGATCGTCGCCGTCCAGGGCCCGAACGCCCGCGAAAAGGTCTGGGCGACGGTGCCGTCCGCCCGCGCCGCCACCAGCGAGCTCAAGCCGTTCAACGCCGCGCAGGTCGCCGGCACGCCGTTCGGCGATCTCACCATCGCACGCACCGGCTACACCGGCGAAGACGGCTTCGAAGTGATCGTCCCGGCCGTGCACGTCGAAGTGCTGTGGAATGCGCTGCAGCAACACGGCGTGCGTCCGTGCGGGCTCGGCGCGCGCGACACGCTGCGCCTCGAGGCCGGCATGAACCTGTACGGCCAGGACATGGACGACACCGTCTCCCCGCTCGACGCGGGCCTCGCCTGGACGGTCGACCTCACCGCGCCGCGCGACTTCGTCGGCCGCGCCGCACTCGAAGCCAACGGCACGCGCGCCGCATTCGTCGGCCTGATCCTGCAGAAGGAAAACGGCAAGGCGGGCGGCGTGCTGCGCGCGCACCAGAAGGTCGTCACGCCGCACGGCGAAGGCGAGATCACGAGCGGCACGTTCTCGCCGTCGATGCAGGAATCGATCGCGTTCGCGCGCGTGCCGGCGGCCGTCCAGGTCGGCGACATCGTCCAGGTGCAAATTCGAGACAAGAATCTTCCCGCGCGCGTGGTAAAACTGCCGTTCGTGCGCAACGGCAAGGTCCTCGCTGCGTAACGACCGAGAGGCGGCCGCGGGGCCGCCTTCCGGCAAGCCGGGAGATGGCGCCCGGCGCAACCCTATTCGGCGTGCCATGGCGGCGCGCCAGCAGAACGAACACACCCTTTTATCCAGGAGCATCCGATGAGCAACGTCCCGGCCGATCTGAAATACACCGACGAACATGAGTGGATCCGCACCGAGGCGGACGGCACGCTGACGGTCGGCATCACCGATCACGCACAGAGCACGCTCGGCGACATCGTCTTCCTCGAGCTGCCCGAAGTCGGCAAGTCGGTGAACGCGGGCGACGCCGTCGGCGTCGTCGAATCGGTGAAGGCGGCATCCGACATCTACTCGCCGGTGTCCGGCGAGATCGTCGCCGTCAACGAAGCAGCCACTGACTCGCCGGAAGACGTGAACGGCGACGCATACGGCGTGTGGCTCTTCAAGATCAAGCTCGCGGCCGGCGCATCGACCGACAAGCTGATCGACGCCGACGCCTACAGCAAGCTGATCGACTAATTTCCCTACCCGAACCGCGCGGCGCCGGCCTCGGCGCGCGCGGGACCAGAGTCACGCCATGAAGCTCGAACACCCGGACCGCCTGATGAACCGCACGCCCCTCTCGCTCGCCGCGCTCGAAACGCATGACGCGTTCGCCGAACGCCACATCGGCCCCGACGCCGCCAGCCAGCAGGCCATGCTCGACACGCTCGGCTTCGCGTCGCGCGCCGCCCTGATCGACGCCGTGATCCCGGCCTCGATCCGCCGCGCCGAAACGCTGCCGCTCGGCCCGTTCGCGCAGCCGAAGAGCGAGGCCGAAGCCCTCGCCGCGCTGCGTGCGCTCGCGGACAAGAACCAGGTGTTCCGCTCGTATATCGGCCAGGGTTATCACGACACGCATACGCCGGCCGTGATCCTGCGCAACGTGCTCGAAAACCCGGCGTGGTACACGGCCTACACGCCGTACCAGCCCGAAATTTCCCAGGGCCGCCTCGAGGCGCTCCTGAACTTCCAGCAGATGGTGGCCGACCTCACGGGCCTCGCGATCTCGAACGCCTCGCTGCTGGATGAAGCGACGGCCGCGGCCGAAGCGATGACGCTGCTGCAACGCACCGGCAAGCCGAAGTCGAACGTGTTCTACGTGGCCGACGACGTGCTGCCGCAAACGCTCGAAGTGATCCGCACGCGCGCGCTGCCGATCGGCATCGAGGTCAAGACGGGCCCGGCCGCCGACGCGGCGCAGGCGAACGCGTTCGGCGTGCTGCTGCAGTACCCGGGCGTGAACGGCGACGTGCGCGACTACCGCGCGCTCACCGACGCGATCCACGCGGCCGGCGGCCACGTGGTCGTCGCGGCCGACCTGCTCGCGCTCACCGTGCTGACGCCGCCCGGCGAATGGGGCGCGGACGTCGCGATCGGCAACACGCAGCGCTTCGGCGTGCCGATGGGCTTCGGCGGCCCGCACGCCGCCTACCTGGCCGTGCGTGACGAATTCAAGCGCCAGATGCCGGGCCGCCTCGTCGGCGTGACGGTCGACGCGCAGGGCAAGCCCGCGCTGCGCCTCGCGCTGCAGACGCGCGAACAGCACATCCGCCGCGAGAAGGCCACGTCGAACGTGTGTACCGCGCAGGCGCTGCTCGCGATCATGGCCAGCATGTACGCGGTCTACCACGGCCCGCACGGCCTGAAGACGATCGCGCTGCGCGTGAACCGCATCGCGGCGCTGCTCGCGGCCGGCGTGAAACAGCTCGGCTTCGTGACCGTCAACGACACGTTCTTCGACACGCTGACGATCGACACCGGCGCGCGCACCGCGCAGGTCCACCAATTCGCGAAGGCGAAGCGCATCAACCTGCGCCGCGTGAGCGACACGCAAGTCGGCGTATCGGTCGACGAAACGACGACGCGCGACGACCTCGCCGATCTGCTCGACGTGTTCGCGCAAGCCGCGGGCGGCACCGCGCCGGCCGTCGATGCGCTGGACGCGGGTCTCGCCGGCGTCGCCGCGCTGCCGGCCGGCCTCGAGCGCACGAGCGCATACCTGACGCACCACGTGTTCAACCGTCACCATTCCGAAACCGAAATGCTGCGCTACCTGCGCAGCCTGTCGGACAAGGATCTCGCGCTCGACCGCTCGATGATCCCGCTCGGCTCGTGCACGATGAAGCTCAACGCGACGTCGGAAATGCTGCCCGTCACGTGGCCCGAGTTCGGCGGCATCCATCCGTTCGCGCCGGCCGAGCAGACCGTCGGCTACCGCGAGATGATCGATCAGCTCGAGGAAATGCTCGTCGCGGCCACCGGCTACGCGGCCGTGTCGCTGCAGCCGAACGCGGGCTCGCAGGGCGAGTACGCGGGCCTGTTGATCATCCACGCGTACCACGCATCGCGCGGCGAAGGCCATCGCGACGTGTGCCTGATCCCGGCATCCGCGCACGGCACGAACCCGGCATCCGCGCACATGGCCGGCATGAAGGTCGTGGTCGTCGCCTGCGACGCGCAGGGCAACGTCGACATCGCCGACCTGAAGGCGAAGGCCGAGCAGCATTCGGCGAACCTCGCGGCGATCATGATCACGTATCCGTCGACGCACGGCGTGTTCGAGCAGAACGTCCGCGAGATCTGCGAGATCGTCCATGCGCACGGCGGCCAGGTGTACGTCGACGGCGCGAACATGAACGCGATGGTCGGCCTGACCGCGCCGGGCCAGTTCGGCGGCGACGTGTCGCACCTGAACCTGCACAAGACCTTCTGCATCCCGCACGGCGGCGGCGGCCCGGGCGTCGGCCCGGTCGCGGTCGGCGCGCACCTCGCGAAGTTCCTGCCGAACCAGCGCTCGACCGGCTACGCCCGCGCGGAAGACGGCATCGGCGCGGTATCGGCCGCGCCGTACGGCTCCGCGTCGATCCTGCCGATCTCGTGGATGTACATCGCGATGATGGGTGCGAAGAACCTGACCGCCGCGACCGAAACCGCGATCCTCAACGCGAACTACATCGCGAAGCGCCTCGCGCCGCACTACCCGGTGCTGTATTCGGGCCCGGGCGGGCTGGTCGCGCACGAGTGCATTCTCGACCTGCGTCCGATCAAGGAAACGAGCGGCATCAGCGTCGACGACGTCGCGAAGCGCCTGATGGACTACGGCTTCCACGCGCCGACGATGAGCTTCCCGGTGCCGGGCACGCTGATGGTCGAGCCGACCGAATCGGAATCGCAGGAAGAACTCGACCGCTTCATCGCCGCGATGATCGCGATCCGCGAGGAAATCCGCGCGGTCGAGGAAGGCCGCGCCGATCGCGAGGACAACCCGCTGCGTCACGCGCCGCACACGGCGGCCGTCGTCACCGCGAACGAATGGCCGCACGCGTACTCGCGCGAGCAGGCCGCGTACCCGGTCGCGTCGCTCGGCACGAACAAGTACTGGCCGCCGGTCGGCCGTGCGGACAACGCGTACGGCGACCGCAACCTGTTCTGCTCGTGCGTGCCGATGTCGGACTACGCATAACGCCCGTCTCGCACCGGAGCGTCCGACCGTGAACCCACCGCACGCAGCCACCGGTTGCGTGCGGTTTTTACGTTCGCCGCCCGGCCAACCGTTTCACGCTCGCCCGCCAATCCGGCTAACATCACACGCGATCCAGCCAATGAAGGAGTTCCGCATGGTGCGTCCGATGTTTCCGGGCCATGGTGCAACAGCGAGGCGGCCGCGCACCCGCGCGGGCCGCTACGTGCCGATGCTCGTCGCAGCGCTGTCGCTGGCCGCCGCCGGCCTCGGCGTGTCCGGCAGTGCGCGCGCGGCGATGAATTTCTGCGCGGCTCCGGCGCTGCAGGCGAGCGAGACGACGCAGGCCGAGCCGGGCGTGCAGGCGCTGATCCGCAGCGTCGACGCGCGCATCGGTGAGCAGCCGAAGGCGATGGCGCGCGTGCACACCGAGGGCACGCTGCCGCACGAAGGCATCTATGACCAGAGTGCGGCCGCGCTCAAGGACATGGACCTGATGCGCGATGCGGCGCTCGCGTGGCGCGTGACGAACGCGCCGCGCTACCTGCAGCTCGTCGACCGCTTCCTGTCCGCGTGGGTCTCGACCTACCAGCCGAGCTTCAACCCGATCGACGAGACGCGCTTCGAGAGCCTGATCGTCGCGTACGACATGACCGCGAGCGCGCTGCCGGTGAAAACGCGCAACGCGACGGCCGCGTTCATCGCGAAGCTCGGCGCCGGCTATGTCGCGCAGGTCGACGCGCAGAAGCGCCCGCTCACCGGCACCTGGCGCAACAACTGGCAGAGCCACCGGATCAAGCTGATCGCGCTGTCCGCGTTCACGCTCGGCGACCGCAAGATGATGAACGCCGCGCAGCGGCTGTTCGTCGAGCATCTCGCCGACAACATCGGCCCGGACGGCAAGACCTGGGATTTCGAGGAACGCGATGCGCTGCATTACGCGGTCTACGATCTGCAGCCGCTGGTGACGGCCGCGCTCGCCGCGCGCCGCTTCAACCGCAACTGGCTGCGCGAGCGCGGCGCGAACGGCGCGACGCTCGCGGCCGCGCTCGACTGGCTCGTGCCGTATGCGCTCGGCGAGAAGACGCACGAGGAATTCGTGAATTCGCCGGTGCCGTTCGACGCGAAGCGCCGCGAGGCCGGCTTGCCCGGCTACACGGGGCAGTGGGACCCGAAAAACGCCACCGAACTCTTTCATCTGGCCGCGCGGCTCGACGGGCGTTATGCCCGCGTCGCGCAGCAGCTTTCCCTAACGCCGCCCGCATGGCTCGCCGCGTGCCTGCCATTGCAGGCGCGCTAGCATCATTCTTATCGCAAGGCAGGTATCGAAATGGCAGTCAGCGTGTTTGACCTTTTCAAGATCGGCATCGGTCCGTCCAGTTCGCACACGGTCGGACCGATGCGCGCGGCGCTGATGTTCGTCCAGGGCCTCGAGCGCGACGGGTTGCTCGACGCGACGGC
Organism: Burkholderia sp. E168m22; assembly: GCF_001319805.1. Lineage (NCBI taxonomy): Bacteria > Pseudomonadati > Pseudomonadota > Betaproteobacteria > Burkholderiales > Burkholderiaceae > Burkholderia > Burkholderia sp. E168m22. The sequence continues at coordinate 7,042 of NZ_BBSK01000051.1, read as the reverse complement.
CCACGTGAAGGTCGAGCTGTACGGCTCGCTCGGCGCCACCGGCAAGGGCCACGGCACCGACCGCGGCGTGATGCTCGGCCTGCTCGGCGACGCGCCCGACACCGTCGATCCCGACACGATCGACGCGCGGCTGGAGGACATCCGCAAGACGAAGCAGCTCGCGCTGCTCGGCACGCATCCGGTGCCGTTCGTGCTGAAGGAGAACATCGCGTTCTACCGCCAGGCGCTGCCCGAACATCCGAACGGGATGAAGCTGCGCGCGAGCGACGCGAACGGCGCGGTGCTGGTCGAGCGCACTTATCTGTCGGTCGGCGGCGGCTTCGTCGTGACGGCCGGCGCGCCGAACACCAAGGTGCTGAGCGCGGCCGAGCAGATGACGCATCCGTTCCGCACCGGCGCGGAGCTGCTCGCGCTGACCGCGTCGACCGGCAAGTCGATCGCGCAGCTGATGTGGGAAAACGAACGCGCGTGGCACACCGAGGAGGAAACGCGCGACGGGTTGCTGAAGATCTGGGCCGTGATGCAGTCGTGCGTGTCGCGCGGCTGCGGGATCGGCAACCCGGAAGCCGAAGGCAACCTGCCCGGCCCGTTCCAGGTCAAGCGCCGCGCGCCGCAGCTGTACCGCACGCTGACGGGCAGCCCGGAGCGCGCGCTGCAGGACCCGCTGTCGATGATCGACTGGATCAACCTGTACGCGATCGCCGTCAACGAGGAAAACGCGGCCGGCGGCCGCGTCGTCACCGCGCCGACCAACGGCGCGGCAGGCATCATCCCGGCGGTGCTGCATTACTACACGCGCTTCACGCCCGGCGCGAACGAACAGGGCGTGATCGACTTCCTTCTGACGGCCGCCGCGATCGGCATTCTGTACAAGCTCAACGCGTCGATCTCGGGCGCGGAAGTCGGCTGCCAGGGTGAAGTGGGCGTCGCGTGCTCGATGGCGGCCGGCGCGCTCGCGGCCGTGCTCGGCGGCACGCCGCAGCAGGTCGAGAACGCGGCCGAGATCGGAATGGAACACAACCTCGGCCTGACCTGCGACCCGGTGGGCGGGATGGTGCAGATCCCGTGCATCGAGCGCAACGCGATGGCATCGGTGAAGGCCGTCAACGCGGCGCGCATGGCGCTGCGCGGCGACGGCTCGCACTACGTGTCGCTCGACTCCGTGATCAAGACGATGCGCGAGACCGGCGCCGACATGAAGACCAAGTACAAGGAAACGTCGCGCGGCGGGCTGGCGGTGAATATCGTCGAGTGCTGATGCGGGACCCGGCGGTCATGGAGGACGCGCCGCGTCTCGCATGACCGTCGGGTGCACAATCACCCGTCCGTGCGTTCGGCCTGCTCCTGGTCGCCATGCCCTTCGGCCATGAAATTCGGCCCGAATTGAGCGAACTTCTCGAGCACGTGGGTCAAAGGCCGTCGCACCGGCCGAATACGGATCTCGTCGCCGACGCGCTTGATTTCCAGCTCGATATCGCTGCGTTCATAGGCGAGGTCGGCAGGAATTTGCACGACCTGCGCGCTGCCATTCCAAAATACCCTTGTGGTGCGCATGTCGTTCTCCCACGTCTGGATGTACCGGAGATATACGTAAATCATGCAGTCGATGATGCGCGTCCTGGCGCGCGCATGGTCATCCACCCGGCATCAGTTCGAAAACACACGCGGCCCCGGCAGTCTTTTCCGTTCCGGACTTGGCCCGCCACACCCGGTGAATCAGCCGGCGCAAATATCGCATCACGGCCATTGCCGTCGCGCATGCAGCACGCGGAGAATCTCCACGATGTCCTTGGCCGGCCGGAGGCGATACACAAGCACATAGTTCGGCGCGACCACCAGCTCACGCGTGCCGGCCACCCGCCCTTGCCGATACAACTCGGCATGGGCCGGTAGCGCCGCCGCCCTTTCTTCCAGCAGTTCGTCGAGTTCGAGCGCGGCCAGCGGGTCGTCCTCGGCGAGGTATTCCATGATCGCGGCGCGATCCTCGTACGCCTTCGGATTCCAGTGCAACGCGAGGGTCAAGAAGCATCCCCGCGCTTGCCTACAAGCCGCTCACGCAACGCCGCACGGCGCGACGCGAAGTTGGCGCTGACTTCGGCGTCCGGAATCGATGCACGCGGGTCGTCCAGCGCCTGCTGCACCTGCTCGCGAAACCAGCGATCGTGCGCCGCCGCCTCGTGTGCCGCCTTCAACGCCGCCGCGCGATCGGGCCGAGTCGCCCGGCCGGCCGCGTCCGGGTCGAATGCCGACGCATCCACATCGAACCGGTTGATGCCGATGTCGCGCAGAAAGCCGACCAGCGTTTCAAAACGGCGAAACACCCGCACGTCGCCGCGCTTGGCCGACAGGAAGCGCTCGTGCGCGCCGCAACGGGCCGACAGCGCCCAGCCGTTGCCGCAACCGACCACGCGGACCGCACGGACCGCGCCGGCTTCGACCAGCTCCGTCAGCGTCTTTTGATCAATCGTTTCGGTCGTCATGATTCTCGCCCCCTTTCTCCACTCATTCGCTGAAATTTTACTATTAAGTGATATCCCAATTTATTGTTATTTGGGTGCCCGCTTTCGAATCGAGACAAGCGTCAGCCCGCCATCCATAGCGCTCACTTTCCGCCGTCGTGGAAGCGCGCACAAGCTGGCCGGATGGCCAATCGAAGCACGCACGCGCTCGCCGCCCCCTCAGCGTTCCGACACTTTTCAGCGCCCGGCCAACCGGCGTAAGCTGTACGTCCCGCTACCCAGGGAGACGGCAGCCCATGTCGCATTCCAAGGATCTCGAGCCGCACGCCACCACCGGTGCGCGACTGCTCGTCGATGCGTTGCTCGCCAATCACGTCGAACGTGTGTTCTGCGTGCCGGGCGAGAGCTTCCTCGCCGTGCTCGATGCGCTGGCGGACGACACCGCCCGCATCCAGACGGTCGTCTGCCGCCACGAGGCGGCCGCCGCGAACATGGCCGAAGCGGTCGGCAAGCTGACCGGCCGCCCCGGCATCGCGTTCGTCACGCGCGGACCCGGCGCGACCCATGCGTCGATCGGCGTGCACACCGCGTTCCAGGATTCGACGCCGATGATCCTGTTCGTCGGCCAATGCGCACGCGAACACCTCGACCGCGAAGCCTTCCAGGAAATCGACTACCGCCGGATGTTCGGCCAGATGGCCAAATGGGTCGCGCAGATCGACGACCCGCGCCGCATCCCCGAATACCTGAGCCATGCGTTTCACGTCGCGACGTCCGGCCGGCCCGGCCCGGTCGTGCTCGCGCTGCCGGAGGACGTGCTGTCCGACGCGTGCGCGCCGCAGCCGGTCGTGCCGGCCGCGAAACGCATCGCGGCCGCGCCGTCGCCCGCGCAGATCGACGAGCTGCGCGAGCGGCTCGCGCGCGCGGAACGGCCGTTCGCAATCGTCGGCGGCAGCGGCTGGACGCCGGACGCCTGCGCGAACCTGCGCACCTTCGTCGAACGCTGGCAATTGCCGGTCGCGTGCGCGTTCCGCTTCCAGGACACGATCGACAACGCGCACCCGAACTACGCGGGCGACGTCGGGCTCGGGATCAACCCCGCACTCGCGAAACGCATCCGCGACGCCGACCTGCTGCTCGTGATCGGGCCCCGCCTCGGCGAAGCGACGACCGGCGGCTACACGCTGCTCGATATCCCGAAAACGCGCCAGACGCTGATCCATGTACATCAGGGCGCTGACGAACTCGGCCGCGTGTACGCGGCCGACCTGCCGATCGTGTCGGGCATGCCCGAGATCGCCGCGCCGCTGGCCGCGCTCGAACCGCCCGAGCGGCCTGCGTGGGCCGGCGCGGCCGCCGACGCGCACCGCGCGTACCGCGAATGGCATGCGCCGCTGCCGATGCCCGGCGACGTGCAGCTCGGCGACGTGATGGTGCAGTTGCGCGAGCGCCTGCCGCACGACGCGATCCTGACCAACGGCGCGGGCAACTACGCGATCTGGCTGCATCGCCACTTCGCGTACCGGCACTTCCGTTCGCAGCTTGCGCCGACGAGCGGCGCGATGGGCTACGGGCTGCCGGCCGCGCTCGCCGCGAAGTCGCTGTATCCGCAGCGCGCGGTTGTCGCGCTCGCGGGCGACGGCTGCTTCATGATGGCCGGCAACGAGCTTGCGACCGCGATGCAATACGGGCTGAACATCGTCGCGATCGTCGTCAACAACGGCCATTTCGGCACGATCCGCATGCATCAGGAGCGCAACTACCCGGGCCGCGTGCACGGCACGGGGCTCACGAATCCCGATTTCGCCGCGTATGCACGTGCGTTCGGCGCGCATGGCGAGACGGTCGAGCGCACTGCCGATTTCGCGCCGGCGCTCGAACGCGCGCTGACCTGCGGATTGCCCGCGGTGATCGAGATCCGCATCCCGCAGGACGCCAGCACGCCGGCCGCGACGCTCGAACAGATCCGCGAGCAGGGCCGCCGCGCGCGCGGCGCATGACGGTGGCCAGGCATATCGCGCCGCCCGTCGCCGCGCTGTCGCACGACGACGCGCTGGCGTACCCCGGCACGCTGCTCGCGCCCGACGGCACGCTCGTCGCGCCGTACGACCTCGAGCATGGCGAGCGGGCCGAAGGCCATGCGGCGGCCGCGCCCGCGCTCGGCATGCTGCATGCCGCGCACCGGCCGTTCCGGCTCGATTACAGTGAGGCGCGGCACGTACACGTGATCAACGGGATGGGGGTCACGCTCGGCGATTCGGTGATCGGACTGACGGCCCTCGCCGCGCTGCGAGCGGCCCATGCGGACGTACGCTTCACGCTGTACCGGCCGGCGCGCGCGCCGCGCTATGTCGACGCGCTGTATGCGCTCGCGACCGACGTGGTCGCGCCGTCGCGCGCGCTGCCGTGCCCCGCCGACGCGCTACCCGCCGATGCGCACTGCATCGACGTCGGCAATCACCTGTACTGGCCGGCGTTCGCGCGGCTGCCGATGATCGATTTCTTCCTCGACGCGCTCGGCGTCGATCCGGCCGCCGTGCCGGCCGCCGCGAAGCGCAATCGCTGGCTCGCGCGGCTGCCGCTGCCCGCACTGCCGGCTGAATGGCAGCGGCCGTACGTGCTGTTCTGCCCGAATGCGAGCACCGCGGTGCGCAGCGTGCCGCCCGCGTTGTGCGTCGCGTTCGTGGAACGGCTCGCGCAGCGTTACGGGCTGCCGGTCGTCGGCTTCGGTCCGCTCGCGCATCCGGCTTACGTGGACGTGAGCCGCGACGCGACCGACACCGCACGCTTCATCGCGTGGATCAAGGGCGCGAGCGTGCTGTTCGCACCGGACACGGCGGCCCTGCATCTCGCCGACGGTTTCGACGTGCCGACGCTCGCGTGCTTCACGACGATCGGGCCGGCGCTGCGCGTGCGCGACTATCCGCATTGCGTGCCGGTCGCGCTCGACGTGCCGGCCGAATTGCACGGGCTGCATCGCAGCGAGCGACCGGATGATCTGGCGGCGGTCGAAGCCGCTTACCGCGCCATCGACTGGGACGCGCTGGCGTGGCCCGCACCGCGCGACGTGACTGCACCGGCAATCTGAGCGAAGCCAGCGCCGCAGCGAGCGGAACGATCAAGCCGGCAGCGGCACGCGCACAGCGCCAGCCCCGGCGCGATCGTCGCGTCGGCTTACCTCGGCAAGCTACCGCCAGCCCCTGAGCAATGCCGCCGCAGCGGCGAGCGGAACGACCGAACCGGCAGCCGTACACGCACGGCATGAGCACCGAGCGGAGGCCGCTTCGACGCCCCGACTGACCCCGCCGAGCTCGCCTAGCCACCTGGGCGAAACCGGCGCGACGGCGAGCGGAAGGGTCGAACCGTCAGCCGCGCGCCCCCCGGCGCCGGCACCACCGCAAACGCCGCTCCACCCGCCCGGCTTACCCCGCCAAGCCCCTCACGCGCGATCGCGCAGCGTCTCCGACGGCCGCTTGCCGAACAGACGCCGGTAATCCGTCGCGAACTGGCTCAGATGCCAGAAGCCCCACGCCTCCGCGACGTCCTGCACCGAACCGGCCGCACGCCCGCACAGGTCGCGCCGCGCGCCGTTCAGCCGCAGCGTGCGCAGGTAGGTCGCGGGCGCCATCCCGAGCACGTCCTGGAAACAGTACTGCAGCGTGCGCCGACTCACGTGCAACTGCTCGCACAGCTCGGGCACGCCGACCGGGCGCGTGCGGTGCGCGAGCACGTAGTCGCGCGCCTGGTCGACGATCCAGCGGCGCGTCGACGGCGCGGCGCCGCTGCCGTCGTCGGCCGGTTGCGCGCACGCATCGAACAGCGCGGCCAGCACTTCGGCCTGCAGGTCGTCGCGCTGCGCATCGGGCAACGGGCCGGCCATCGCCACCGCACCGTCGAGCCGGCGCCCGAGCAGCGCGCACAGGCGCGCGAGCCGCGCGTCGCCGACCTGCATCACGCGCTGGGTGAACAGCCGCTCGTCGAGCGCGCGCCGTTCGACTTCCTCCGCATAGCGGCGCAGCACGTCGCCGCGCACGACGACGCCGTAGATCGAGAACTGCGCGGGCGTCACGAGTTCGAACTCGACGTTGCCGGGCCGGAACGCGAGCGCGCCGGGGCCGATGCGGCACGCATCGACACGCGCAGAACCGTCGCACACGAGCGGGATGCCGAACCAGTACGCATCGCCGCGCACCTCGCACGCCTGGCGCAGCAGGTGGCTGGTCGATTCGCGAAACAGCTTCATCGTGTCGAGCGGCAGCTCGGTCAGCGTGCCGACGAAGCGGCCGGCCGCGAGCTGGTCGTAGGTCTGCCGCCAGCCGATCAGGTTGCGCGCCTGCTCGTCCGCATCGTGCGCGACGCTGACGACGGCCTGCCCGGCGAACGCGTCGTCGCCCTGCGCGCTGCGCCGCGTGTCTTCGGCGGTCGGCTCCGCCGTACACGCCACATGTTGATTCATCGTGTCCTCCCTCACCTGCGCGGAACCGTGCGTATCCATCACGCAAGTCCCGTGCCGAACCTCATGGCCCGGCGAGCAGCCCGCCATTGCACGCTGTCCGGCCGATGCGCGCCATGCGGGCGCACCC
>NZ_BBSK01000050.1:0-133912 GCF_001319805.1 Burkholderia sp. E168m22 | reverse complement strand
AAGGCGGCATGCCGCGCACGCCGCCGGTGCGATCCGCGCGGCGACCGCGCATGCGCGCCGCNCCGGGCGCAGTCACCGGCTACCGCCTACCGGGCCGGCTTCAGCCGCACGACCCGCGTCCCGCAATTGCCGTATGCCTGCACGATCGTCAGCTCGACGATCGCGCTGCCCACCGCCCACGGCGCCGCGTCCGCTTCCGGCAGATCGGTGCGCAGCGTGGCGCGACCGTTGATCCGGTAGCGCAGGCCGCGCACGAAATCGACGAACAGCAATCCGACCCCGCTGCCGTCGCAGGCGGCCGCGTCGATCCGGCCGCCGTCGCCGTCATGCGCGGCGGGCAGCGCGAACCGCAGCGTCTTCGTATCGATCACGCGCACCACCGGCAGCAGATCGCCGTTCGCGTCGCGCCGGCTCTGCACGATGTCGCAGGTCATCGAGGCACCGCCGCCGCATGCCGCGCCGACGAACATGAACGGTTGCGATTCGACGAACTGCCGTACGCCGAGGCTCAGCCGCGTCGTCACGGCATCGCTCATCCGCTCGGCTTCGTCGGCGACGCCGAAGCGGTGTTGCGCGTCGAGTTCGCCCGGATGGAAGACCGGGTGGCGGGGAAATGATCGGGGCAGTTCTGCCATGCTGGTTGTCGTCGTCGCACGCATCGGCGCACCGTGCCGCCGCGCATGCGCGACGGCCGGCAGCGTTGCCGGCGCCGGCCGCCCAACGAAGCGCAACCGGCGCCGACTGTCGAAATAAGGAAATCGAACCGCGCGACGTGCCGGCCCCAACCGGCCCCGACACGTCGCGCCGGCTTCGGCAATCAGAAGAACCCGAGCGCCTCGGCCTGGTAGCTGACCAGCAGGCACTTCGTCTGCTGATAGTTCGACAGCGCCATCTTGTGCGTCTCGCGGCCGATCCCCGACTGCTTGTAGCCGCCGAACGCCGCATGCGCGGGGTACAGGTGGTAGCAGTTGGTCCACACGCGGCCGGCCTCGACCTCGCGGCCCATCCGGTACGCACGCGTGCCGTTGCGGGTCCACACGCCGGCGCCGAGCCCGTAGAACGTGTCGTTCGCGAGTTCGATCGCTTCCTGCTCGTCCTTGAACGTCATCACCGACGCGACCGGCCCGAAGATTTCCTCCTGGAACACGCGCATCTTGTTGTTGCCGAGCAGCATCGTCGGCTTCACGTAGTAGCCCGTGCCGAGATCGGCGGCCGGCGCCGCGCGCTCGCCGCCCGTCAGGCATTGCGCGCCTTCGCCGCGGCCGATGTCGATGTACGACAGGATCTTGTCGAGCTGCTGCTGCGACGCCTGCGCGCCGATCATCGTCTGCAGGTCGAGCGGGTGGCCGGACTTGATGCGCTCGACGCGCGCGACGGCCTTCTCGATGAAGCGTTCGTAGATCGATTCCTGGATCAGGATGCGCGACGGGCACGTGCACACTTCGCCCTGGTTCAGCGCGAACATCGCGAGCCCTTCGAGCGCCTTGTCGAGGAACGCGTCGTCCTGGTCGAGCACGTCGGCGAAGAAGATGTTCGGGCTCTTGCCGCCCAGTTCGACCGTCGACGGGATCAAGCTGTCGGCCGCCGCACGCAGGATGTGCTTGCCGACCGGCGTCGAGCCCGTGAACGCGATCTTCGCGATCCGCTTGCTGGTCGCGAGCGCTTCGCCCGCTTCCTTGCCGAAGCCGTTCACGATGTTGATCGTGCCGGCCGGGAACAGGTCGCCGATCAGCTCCATCAGCACGAGCACCGACGCGGGCGTCTGCTCGGCCGGCTTCATCACCACGCAGCAGCCGGCCGCGAGCGCCGGCGCGAGCTTCCACGCGGCCATCAGCAGCGGAAAGTTCCACGGGATGATCTGGCCGACCACACCGAGCGGCTCGTGGAAGTGATACGCGACGGTGTTGTCGTCGATTTCGGAGATGCCGCCTTCCTGTGCACGGATGCAGCCCGCGAAGTAGCGGAAGTGGTCGATCGCGAGCGGCAGGTCGGCCGCCATCGTCTCGCGCAGCGGCTTGCCGTTGTCGATCGTCTCGGCCACGGCCAGCAGCTTCAGGTTCTTTTCCATCCGGTCGGCGGCGGCGAGCAGCAGGTTCGCACGCTCGGCCACGGACGTCTTGCCCCACTGGCGGCGCACGGCATGCGCGGCGTCGAGCGCCAGTTCGATGTCGTCGGCGCCGGAGCGCGGGATGCGGCAGAACGGCTGGCCGTTGATCGGCGACACGTTCTCGAAATACTCGCCCTTCACCGGCGGAACCCACTTGCCGCCGATGTAGTTGTCGTATTGCTGACGGTACGGGTATTCGACGTCGAGGCCCAGTTGTTTCAGGTCAAACGGGTTCATACATGTCTCCTGTTCATCGTGCTTGTGTGAGTACAGCGCCGGTTGGAATGCGCTGGTCCCGTTTACGCAACATGCGTGCCAAACAGGACGAGAGGGAACGAGAGCACGTCGAGCGCGGCCCGCGCACGCTCGCACCGTGCGGTGTTCACGCACGCAACACGGCGGGTGTACCGATTCTGAACACCGCGATTGCGCAGCGACGGGGCCGGTGTTCGGAATTTCCACAGTGCGCGGCGGTGTGCAGCCCGCGGACGCGCGCCGCGCCGCGTGGCATGTCGCTTGCGTGCGGATCACCGATCCACACGCCACGGCGCACGCGCCGACCGACACCATGAACGATCGCGGCCCCCTGACCGACGACGCCATCGCCTTCATCCGCGAGCAGGCTTTCCTGATCGTCGCGACCGCCGACGCGGCCGGCAACGCCGACTGTTCGTACCGCGGCCGTCAGCCGCGCGCCGACGGCTCGTTCACGCCGCTCGTCGATATCCCGGACCGCCGCACGCTGGTGCTGCCCGACTTCGCGGGCAACCACCTGCTCAACACGATCGGCAACCTGCTCGTGAATCCGGCCATCGCGCTGCTGTTCGTCGATTTCGTGCGGCAGACGACCTGGCTCGTGCAGGGTCGCGCGACGCTCGACGAGGATGCGCAAGGGCGCGCGCATCTGTGGCCGGACGCGCTGCGCTATCTGGTGATCGAGGTGGAACGCGCAGAGGCGCGCGCGGATGCGGGGTTGCCGCCGCTCGTGCTGGCGTGACGCGCGGCGGATGAGGCTTTAACGAGCGGACGAGGTGGGCACGGCCGCTGCATTGACCAAAAGACCGAAGCACCCGGGGAACCGGGAACCAAGAACCGAAACATCGAAGCACCGGGCACCGGGCACCGGGCACCGGGCACCGGGCACCGGGCACCGGGCACCGAGCACCGAGCACCGAGCACCGAGCACCGAGCACCGAAACATCGAAACACCCGCGCGCCACGGTGCAACGCTCAACGCCCTTGCGTCTCCACACACGCCGGCTCACCTCGACTGCGCGCCGCCGACGCATCGGCCTGCGCGTGGCCATCCGCCTCGTCGCCCGTTTCGTCGGCCGCCGGCCGCCCGCCGAGAAACCCGAACACCACCACCGCGCACAGCACCGTGACGACGGCCAGCCCGATCAGCAGCCGGTCGAACGCATGCGTGTAGCTCGCGATCAGCGCCGCACGTCCGACGCCCGGCAACGCGGCAGCCGCACCCGCGAGATCGCCGGTCGCGAGCCGCGCGGCCGCACGCAGCGTTGCGTCGGGCGTGGCCGCGGCACCGGCCGCGTGCGCGAGCCCCGCCTGCGCGAGCGCGGCCAGCACCGCACCGACGATCGCCAGCGCAATCCCCTCGCCGGCGACGCGCGTCGTACTGAAAATGCCCGTCGCCATCCCCGCGCGCTCCTTCGGCACGACGCTCACCGACAGCCCGTCCATCAGCCCCCACGGCATGCCGGCACCGACGCCGATCGCGAGCATCGGCGCGATCGCCGCCGGCCCCGCGCCGCCGCGCAGCGCGATGCCGAGCCACACGAGCCCGGCCGCCGCGACGAGCAGCCCGAGCCCGGAAATCACGCCGGCCGACAGCCAGCGCGTGAGCGTCGCCGCGACGAGCGGCACGACCAGCATCGGCGCGGAGATCGCGAGCATCAGCCAGCCGGCGTCGATCTCGCTGAAGCCGTCGATGCCGATGAAGCGCAGCGGCAGCACGACGAGCAGCACGATGTAGCAGCAACAGGTCGACACCGGCAGCACCTGCACGCCGACGAAGCGCGCGATGCGGAACAGCGACAGGTCGAGCATCGGCCGCGCGACGCGTGTCTCGATCGTCACGAATGCGCACGCGCCGAGCGCCGCGCCGGCCAGCAGCGCGATCACGAGCGGGCTCGACCAGCCGCGCGCGGGCGCCTCGATCACGCCGAACGTGAACAGCGACAGCGCGGCCGTGAACGCCGCCGTGCCGGGCCAGTCGAGCCCGGTCGCGTGCGGGTCGCGCGACTCGTGCATGCGCGGCAGCCCGAACGCGAGCGACAGCACGCCGGCCACCGCGCTCGTCACGAAGATCGCGCGCCAGCCGTAATGCCCGATCAGCCCGCCGGCGATCACGGGCCCGAACGCGAGCCCGATGCCGAACGTCGTGCCGAGCAGGCTGAATGCACGCGTGCGCGCCGCGCCGTCGAATTCCTGCGCGAGCGCGGCCGTGCCGCCGGCCAGCGCCGCGGCCGCCGCGAGCCCTTGCGCGGCGCGCAGCAGATCGACGGCGAGCATCGACGGCGCGAACGCGAGCGCGATCGACATCAGCGTGAAGCCGCCGACGCCGATCGCGAACAGGCGCTTGCGGCCGAACTGGTCGGCCAGCGCACCCGACGCCATCAGGAAGCTGCCGAACGCGAGCATGAACGCGTTGGTGATCCAGTTCATCGCGACCGGGCTGCCGTGCAGGTCGCGGCCGATCGCCGGCGTCGCGACCGCGCCGCCCGAAAACGACAGCGGCAGCGCGACGGCGGCCATGCAGACGGCGGCCAGCACCCATGCGCGCCGGCGCGCCGCGTGGGCCACGTGGGCCGGGGCGGCTGAAACAGGGTGATCCATCATCGCTCCTCGAAAAAGCCGGCGCGGATGCGCCATCAGAGCGACAGAAGATAAATCCGATTCAATCCGCGAAAAACCACGCGAAGCTCCGCATATAACGGATTAAAATTCCGCAATACACCTGCCTGCGTGCGTCACCGCGCGTCCTTCGATTCGATGGAAAGATGGAAAACCTCACCGGCATCGTCGCGTTCGTCCGCACCGCCGAAGCGCTGAGCTTCGTCGCGGCCGGCCGCGCGCTCGGCATCTCGGCGTCGGCGGTCGGCAAGACGATCGCGAAACTGGAACAGTCGCTCGGCGTGCGGCTGTTCAACCGCACGACGCGGCGCGTGACGCTCACCGACGAGGGGCGGCATTTCTACGAGCGCTGCCAGCGCATCCTCGAGGATTTCCGCGACGCGGAGGCGACCGTGACGGCGTCCGCGCAGCGCCCGCGCGGCAAGCTGCGCGTGAGCCTGCCGGTGATCGGCTACCGCTTCCTGCTGCCGGTGCTGCCCGAATTCCGGCAGCGCTATCCGGACGTCGAGCTCGATCTCGATTTCAACGACCGGATGGTCGACGTCGTCGAAGGCGGCTTCGACGCGGTGATCCGCAGCGGCCCGCTGTCCGATTCGAGCCTGATGTCGCGGCGGCTCGGCCCGTTCGCGTTCGTGCTGTGCGCGACGCCCGCCTATCTCGCGCAGGCCGGCACGCCGCGCACGCCGCGCGAGCTCGAAGCGCACGACTGCGTACGCTACTGCTTCCCGACCACCGGCAAGCTGCAGGACTGGGCGCTCGCGGCCGACGACGGCACGCCGCTCACGCTGCGCACCGCGATGACCTGCAACAACATGGAAGCGCTGCGCGGCGCCGTGCTCGCGGGGCTCGGCATCGGCTACATGCCCGACTTCCTCGCGCGCGACGCGCTCGAATACGGCACGCTCGTCACCGTGCTCGACGACTACCGGATCGCGCCGGGGCAGTTCTCGATCGTGTGGCCGTCGAGCCGGCAGTTGTCGCCGAAGCTGCGCGTGTTCGTCGATTTCCTATGCGAGCGGCTGTTCAAATAGCAACAAGCTGGAGAGGTATTCCGAAAAGCATGGCGTCCCGGACGTTTGGTACAAGAACGCTCAGACCGTCGAAGCTGCTTCCCTCGACGTTTGATCAGCTGTTCGCCCCAAATCAGACTCACGCCTATTCGACTCGCAGGTCCGATACCTTCGATGCTTGGCTTTAGGGAAACGGATAGAGAGGCGCCGCTGATCGCGGATGCACGACACCGACATGCAAATCAGATATCCCGAAGCTCGCGCGCCTCATCTTCTTTACGCAGCATCCGCGAGTGCTTCTGCGATACCGACAACATGCCTGCCACAACAACAGCGATTGCAAAAGTCACAACCATTCGCGTCGGCATTGTTCCCAAATTGCCTGTCGGCAGTACGGCGTCCCAGAATTGAGCCGTGGGAATCTTTGCGGCTAGCGTCGCAAGCCCAGGCACGATAGGAGAAGCGCTGGTCGTTTGAATCATTGATGCGGAAGAAATCGGAATGAGTAGCCCAACAAGAGCCGCAAATCCGGCAGTCTTCCAAATCAGCAACTTCCTCACACGTTCCGGGCGTTTCATCTGCGCAGTCCAAGTTGTTGTTCTCGGACGCTATATCGACACTATTTATCTGATCTTTAACGCTTGTTCACCGCAGAAGCTTCCAGCGTCATTTTTCCGACCAGTAGCCACCTCGTCACGCCGCGCCGATCCGCTCCGCTTCCGCCGCCGGCAGCAGCGCGTCGCTGTCGTCCTTCAGCCCGACGCCCGTCAACTGGAGCCTGCGCGCATGCGTCATCAGGTAATGCAGCTTGTGCGCGGCGGCGGCGTGCGGCAGCCCTTCGGGCCGCACGTTCGAGATGCAGTTGCGCAGCGCGTCGTGACAGCCGACCTTCGGCGCCCACGTCAGGTACACGCCGAGGCTGTCCGGCGAACTGAGGCCGGGCCGTTCGCCGATCAGCATCGCGACCACCTTCGCGCGCAGCAGCTCGCCGATCTCGTCGCCGAGCGCGACGCGCGCCTGCGTCGCGACCACCACCGGGCCGATCCGCCAGCCGTCCGCGTCGAGCCGCGGCCGCACGGCCTGCAACAGCGGCAGCGCCTGCTTCGCGGCCGCGAACGCCGACAGCCCGTCGCCGACCACGAACACGACATCGGGCGCGTCGTCGAGCGCCGCCCCGTAGCCGGCCAGCAGGCCGCGGCTGTCGTCCGACAGCTTGCGGCCGAGATCGGGCCGGCGCAGGTAGTGGTCGCGGTCGGGCGCGGCGCTCTGCACCCGCAGCGTCGGCAGCAGGCCGGCCGCCTCGATCTCGCGCCGCAGCGCATCCGCGTCGAGCGGCTGGTGCACCGCGTCGCGCGCCTGCGCATGCGACAGGTTGAAGGCCAGGAGCGGCGCGGTCGGCAGGCTGTTGCCCGCGCGGCCGAGCGCGATCCGCGCGTTCGTGAACGACTTCAGCTGCGCCCAAGGGTTCTTTTCGACGGCGTCGCTCATGCGGAAATCCCCATCCAGTCGTTCGCGCCCGCGAGCAGCGGCACGCGTGCCGTCGCCGCGCGCAGCGCGCCGTGCGCATCGGCGATTTCCATCGTCTCCAGCCATTCCTCGAACTCGGGCGCGCGGCGCAGGCCGAGCACCTCGCGCACGTAGAGCTGGTCGTGGAACGACGTGCTCTGGTAGTTCAGCATCACGTCGTCGGCGCCCGGAATTCCCATGATGAAGTTGATGCCGGCCGCCCCCAGCAGCGTCAGCAGCGTGTCCATGTCGTCCTGGTCGGCTTCCGCGTGGTTCGTGTAGCAGATGTCGCAGCCCATCGGCACGCCGAGCAGCTTGCCGCAGAAGTGATCCTCGAGCCCGGCGCGGATGATCTGCTTGCCGTCGTACAGGTATTCGGGCCCGATGAAGCCGACCACCGTGTTCACGAGGAACGGTTCGAACTTGCGCGCGACCGCATACGCGCGCACTTCGCAGGTCTGCTGGTCGACGCCGAAATGCGCGTTCGCCGACAGCGCACTGCCCTGGCCCGTCTCGAAATACATCAGGTTGTTGCCGACCGTGCCGCGCTTCAGCGCCAGCGCGGCCTCGCGCGCCTCGCCGAGCAGCGCGAGTGAGATCCCGAAGCTGGCATTGGCCTTCTCGGTGCCCGCGATCGACTGGAACACGAGGTCGACCGGCGCGCCCTTCTCGATCGCCGCGATCGTGTTGGTCACGTGCGTGAGCACGCACGACTGCGTCGGCACGCCATAGCGCTCGCGAAAGCCGTCGATCATCGCGAGCAGCTTCACGATCGCCGCGAGGCTGTCGGTGGCCGGATTGATGCCGATCATCGCGTCGCCGCAGCCGTACATCAGCCCGTCCAGCATCGATGCGGCGATGCCCTTCACGTCGTCGGTCGGGTGGTTCGGCTGCAGCCGCACCGACATCCGGCCGGCCAGCCCGACCGTGTTGCGAAAGCGCGTGACGACGCGGCGCTTCCGCGCGGCCGCGATCAGGTCCTGGTTGCGCATCAGCTTCGACACGGCCGCGACCATCTCGGGCGTGAGGCCGGGGGCGATCCGTTCGAGCGCCGCGCCGTCGGCCGCGGGCGACAGCAGCCAGTTGCGGAAATCGCCGACGGTGAGGTGCGAGATTTCCGCGAACGCCTGCGCATCGTGATCGTCGATGATGAGGCGCGTGACCTCGTCGTCTTCATACGGGATCACCGCTTCGTTCAGGAATGCCTTCAGCGGCACGCCCGCGAGCGCGATCTTCGCGGCGACGCGCTCCTCCTCGCTCGCCGCCGCGACGCTGGCGAGCTGGTCGCCGGAACGCAGCGGGCTCGCCTTGGCGAGCAGCGTCTTCAGGTCCGCGAAGCGGTACGTGCGCGGACCGATCGTCTCCGTATAGGACATCGTTCGAATCTCCTTGCCAAAAGCCGACGGCGCGCCCGTTCGACGGGGCGCGCCGGATGCCGTCAGGAACGGCCTTTCACGTTCACCGTCGTCACGGCGCTCACTCCTCCAGCAGCGCGTCGCCGGGCGCGCTCGCGCGCTGCGAGCGGGTCGCGAGGAAGTACGCGTAGCCGACCGCGAGGAAGCCGACGAACACCAGCGCGACCAGCCCGTTGAAATACACCATCGTACCGAGGCAGACGAGCGCCGCCAGGATCGCGAATGCCGGGAAGATCGGGTACAGCGGCGCGCGGAACGGCCGCTCCAGGTTCGGCTGCGAGCGGCGCAGCTTGAACAGCGCCGCCATGCTCACGATATACATCACGATCGCGCCGAACACCGACATCGTCACGATATTCGCGGTGAGCGTCTGGCCGCCGAACTGGATCAGCTCATCGCTGTAGATCGCGGCAATCCCGACCACGCCGCCCGCGAGGATCGCGCGATGCGGCGTCTTGAAGCGCGGATGCACCTTCCCGAGCCACTCCGGCAGGTAGCCTTCGCGGGCCAGCGCGAAGATCTGGCGCGAATAGCCGAGGATGATCCCGTGGAACGACGCGACGAGGCCGAACAGCCCGAGCCACACGAGCATGTGCATCCAGCCGCTGTTCGCGCCGACGATGTACTTCATCGCCTGCGGCAGCGGGTCGTTGATGTTCGCGAGCTTGGTCCAGTCGCCCGCGCCGCCGGCGAACACCATCACGCCGATCGCGAGCGCCACGAGGGTCAGGATGCCGGCCACGTACGCGATCGGAATCGAGCGCTTCGGATTCTTCGCTTCCTCGGCGGCCATCGCGACGCCTTCGATCGCGAGGAAGAACCAGATCGCGAACGGAATCGCCGCGAACATCCCGTGGAATGCGCCCACGCTGAAGTGATCGGCGCCCGACCAGCCGCCCTTCGTGAAATTGCTCCACGCGAAACCCGGCGACACGACGCCCATGAACACCAGCAGCTCGAAGATCGCGAGCAGCGTGACGACGAGCTCGAAGGTCGCCGCGATCTGCACGCCGACGATGTTCAGCGCCATGAACACGAGATACGCGCCCATCGCCGCGTGTTTCGGTTCGAGCCCCGGAAACTGCACGTGCAGGTACGCGCCGATCGCGAGCGCGATCGCGGGCGGCGCGAACACGAACTCGACCAGCGTCGCGGCGCCGGCCAGATAGCCGCCGGTCGGGCCGAATGCGCGGCGCGCATAGGCGAACGGGCCGCCCGCGTGCGGGATCGACGTCGTCAGCTCGGTGAAACTGAAGATGAAGGTGGTGTACATCGCCGCGACGAACAGCGCGGTGATCACGAAACCCAGCGTGCCCGCGCTCGCCCAGCCGTAGCTCCAGCCGAAGTATTCGCCGGAAATCACGAGGCCGACCGCGATGCCCCACAGTTGCCAGGTCCCTAGCGTCTGCTGCAGCGCGGGCTGGCCGGAGGACTTGGCGCCGGCGGCGGGCCGGCCATTCGACTCTGCTTTCATCGGACTCTCCTCAAAGGCGCCGGGCCTGCGGGCCCGCGCGACTGAGAATCGATGCTAGAGAGTCATTAAACGACGTGTTATCGAAATTCGGCAAAGATCGCGGCTGACATTTCGCTTGCGGAAACGCTTTCGGAAACGCTTGCGGTACCGCTCGCGGCAACGCCCGCCGCGCCCGTTGCCACGCCGGTCCGGCCCGCGCGATGCGGGCCGGATCGGCCGTGCCGACGGGCCTTACTGGCCGCCGCCGCGCTGGTTGAACCAGCGGTCGAGCAGCTTGCCGGCCGCTTCCCGGCCGCCGAGGCCGAACGACAGCGCAACGGCCACCGCGATCGCGCCGAGCACGAGGCCGAACGCGAGCTGCACGATTTCGTTCGCGATGCCCATCGCGCGCAGCCCCATCGCGAACACGAGGCCGAGGATCGCGAACTGGGCGATCCGCGCGAACAGCACGCTGTGCTCGCGGTCGGCCTGCTCGATCACGCGGCGCGCGAGGCCCGCGAGCCACACGCCGATCACGAGGATCACGCCGCCCATCAGCACGTGGCCGCCGAATTCGATGAACAGCGTGACGACGTCGCGCACCTGCGTGAAGCCGAGCCGGTTCGCGGCTTCGACCGACGCGAATAGCATCGCGAAGAACACGATCAGTCGCGCGACCAGCACCGACGGCTGCAGGATGCCCGAGAACACGCGCTCGACGCCGAGCACGGCCGGCAGCCCGTCGACGCCGGCGGCTTCCAGCAGCTTCTGCGCGAGCGACGCGACGAAGCGCGCGAAGTAGAACGTGACCAGCACGATCACGATCGCCGCGACGATGTCGGGCACCGCGCCGAGGAACTGGTTCAGCATGTTGGTCGCGGGAATCGAGATCGCGTCGATCTTCAGCGCGTCGAGCGCGGAGATCAGCGTCGGCACGAACACGAACACGTAGACGATGGTGCCGACCAGGCTCGACACGCGCACGGGCGTCGGGCTGTCGATCCCTTGCGTGAGGCGGTCGGCGCCGGCGGCGACCAGCAGGTTCGTCACCAGGCCGCGCAGCACGCGCGCGACGACCCAGCCGACGAAGCCGATCACCGCGGCCGCGAAGATGTTCGGCACGATCGCGAGCAGCTTGTCGACCATCCCCTGCACCGGCGACAGCAGGCCCGACAGCGCGAACGAGCCGAGGATCGCCGGCAGGAACATCAGGATCACGAGCCAGAACAGCACGTCGCCGAGATAGCCGCTCATCGGCTGCATGCCGGCGCTTTCGGACAACGTGGCGTCGACCTTGCTCGCCTTCAGCGCGCGGTTCGCGAGGCTGCGCAGCAGCGACGCGATCAGCCACGCGATCAGCGTCAGCGCCGCGCCGCCGATCAGGTTCGGCAGGTAGTTGACGATGTGCGTGACGAGCAGCGAGAACGGATTGGAGACCGCGTACAGGTTGAGCACGTTGAAGATGCCCACCGCGGTGACGAGCAGCACGAGCCAGAACAGGCCGCTGGCGATGATGCGTTCGACGCAGGCGCCCTGGCCGGTGCTGTCGGTGATCCGCTGATCGACCTTCAGCGCGTTGAGCAGCCGGAGCGCACCGGCCCGCACCGCGACGGCGATCAGCCAGCCGATCACCAGGATGCCGATCGCGCCGGCGATCTTGGGCAGGTATCCGCCTAGCGTGGCCTGCAGCGACGTGATGAAGCTGGAAGCATCCATTTCTTCTTCTCCCGAAAACGTGGTGTGGCGATTGAACATCGACGAACGACCTGCGTAATTCGAAAAGCGTGCTGCTCCGTCCGGGCAACTTACCCGAGAAAAATGACGCGTTCACCCGATTTCACCGTCTTTAACTTTAGTCATAGATCCCGGAGGGGCAAGACCCCATTTCGTTGAACTCAAAAAGGGCCGCATCGACGGGTGTCCGGCATTTCCGCAAGATTTGTCCATTCTGCCCGTGCTACCGTGGCGTCGGTTCCAGCCCGGACACGCCGATGACTCCAGCCGAAACGAAAACCGACCCGCCCGCGTGGGTGCGCTACGCGGCAAGCGTGGCGCGGGTCCACGCGTACATCAGCGCGCATCTCGACGGCCCGCTCGACCTGAACCGGCTCGCCGAAGTCGCGTGCCTGTCGCCGTATCACTGGCAGCGCGTCTACCGCGCGCTGTACGGCGAGTCGATCGTGCTGACCGTGCGGCGGATGCGGATCGTGCGGGCGTCCGAGGATCTGGTCTGCACCGCGCGGCCGCTCGATGAAATCGCGCGGCGCGCGGGCTACGGGTCGACGCACGCATTCGCGCGGGCGTTTCGCGACGCGTACGGCGTGCTGCCCGCGCAGCACCGGCGCACCGGCACCCACCGGCCGATTTATCCACTACAGCGAGGAGAGGCAGACATGTTCAAGCACGAGGTCGAGATCCGGCGCCTGCCGGAACTGCGCGGCTACGCGGTAACGCACACCGGTGCGTACATGAAGGTGGGGGACGCGTTCGGGCGGATCGGCGCGTGGGTGGGGCAGCACGGGCTGATCGGGCCGGGCGCGAAGATGATCGGGATTTTCTACGACGATCCGGACACGACGCCCGAAGCGCAGTTGCGCGCGAAAGCGTGCTTCATGCCGGCCGACGGCGCGCCGGACGTCGCACCCGTGCCGCCGGTCGAGCGGGTGACGATCGCCGGCGGCGAATACGCGGTGCTGCTGCATACGGGGCCGTATGCGGACCTGAAAACGGCCTACCAGTGGCTGTACGGCGACTGGCTGCGCCACTCGGGCCGCGAAGCCGCCGACGCGCCGCCGTTCGAGCTATACCTCAATACGCCGATGGATACGGCGCCGGCCGACCTGCGCACCGAAATTCACCTGCCGCTGCGCTGAGCGACGGGTGTGCCGTGGCGCCGTGCATCTGGACGGACCGCGACGATATTGCTGGTGCGAGGATGCACGAGACGACATCGGGCATGCCGGTGCGCCGGCCTTGAACGCAGCGCGCCGGCTCGTGCGTATGCGTAGCCGGCGCGAATTCGCGGAGATCCTCAAGCAGCCTGCGTCCCGCAGCCGGGACAGAACCGCGCGTCGGCCGCCAGCGCCGCATGGCAGCGGCTGCACGCCTTGCCGCGTTGCGCCGCGCCGCACTGCGCGCAGAAGCGTGCATCCGCTGCGTTGAGCGCGCCGCAGCCCGCGCACGCGAGCTGGCTCAGCGGCACGTTGCCGCGCTGGCCGCCTTGCCCGCCACCGGCGTCGGCCGGCGCCTGCCAGCCCCAGCCGTGGCGATCGCGCCCGCGCGCATCGTGGCCGCCCAGGCGCGACCCGCCGTGATGCCCGCCACCGTGGCCGCCATGGCCCCCGTTTCCGCTATTGCCGTGCCCGCTGCCGTGGCCGCCGCCATGGCCGCCGAGTATCCGTTTCAGAAAGCTCATCGTCCGCTCCTCAACGCTTGGCCGGTGCGCCGCCAAACGCCCCGGAGGACGACAGCAGCCGCAAGCCGTTGGCCACGACGATCAGGCTCGCGCCCGCGTCGGCGAAGACGGCCATCCACATCGTCCCGAGCCCCGCGACCGTGAGGCCGAGGAACACGACCTTCACGCCGAGCGCGAAGCCGATGTTCTGCACCAGCACGCGGTGCGTCGCGCGCGACAGCCGCACGAATGCGGGAATCTTGCGCAGGTCGTCGTCCATCAGCGCGACGTCGGCCGTCTCGATCGCCGTGTCGGTGCCCATCGCGCCCATCGCGAAGCCGATGTCGGCGCGCGCGAGCGCCGGCGCATCGTTGATCCCGTCGCCGACCATCCCGACCGCGCCCGCGCCGCCCGCCGCCAGTTCCTCGACCGCCGCGAGCTTGTCTTCCGGCAACTGGTTGCCGCGCGCGTCGTCGATGCCCGCCTGCCTGGCGATCGCCAGCGCGGTATGCGGGTTGTCGCCCGTCAGCATCGCGGTGCGGATGCCGAGCGCGTGCAGATCCGCGATCGCGTCGCGGCTCGTGTCCTTGATCGTGTCGGCCACCGCGAAGATGCCGAGCACGCGCGTGGCGTCGACCAGCACGACGACGCTCTTGCCCTGCCGCTCCAGCGCGTCGAGCTTCGCCTCGAGAGCCGTCGAGCAGCGCTCGAGTTCCTCGACGAGGCGGTGATTGCCGAGCCAGTAGCGCGTGCCGTCGATCGTGCCGCGCACGCCGCGCCCGACGATCGCTTCGAAGTCCTGCACGTCGGCGAAGGCCGCCGTGCCGGCGGCGCGGGCCGCGGCGGCAATCGCCTGCGACACCGGGTGATCGGAGCGCGCCGCGAGGCTCGCGCCGAGGTGCCGCACGCGCGCCGCGTCGGCATCGTCCGCATGCACGTCGAAGTCGGTCTGCACCGGCTTGCCGTGCGTGATCGTGCCGGTCTTGTCGAGCGCGAGCCACGCGAGCTTGCGCCCTTCTTCCAGATAGACGCCGCCCTTCACGAGAATCCCGCGCCGCGCCGCGGCCGCGAGCCCCGACACGATCGTCACCGGCGTCGAGATCACCAGCGCGCACGGGCAAGCGATCACGAGCAGCACGAGCGCGCGGTAGATCCAGTCGTGCCATGCGCCGCCCATCACGAGCGGCGGCACCACCGCGACCAGCAGCGCGACCGCGAATACGATCGGCGTGTAGACGCGCGCGAACTGGTCGACGAAGCGCTGCGTCGGCGCCTTCGCGCCCTGCGCTTCCTCGACCGCGTGAATGATCCGCGCGAGCGTCGAGTTGGCCGCGACGGCCGTCACGCGGTAGTCGAACGAACCCGATTCGTTGATCGTGCCCGCGTACACCGCGTCGCCGCTCGCCTTTTCGACGGGCAGGCTTTCACCGGTGATCGGCGCCTGGTTGACCGTCGAGCGGCCCGCGACGACTTCGCCGTCCAGCCCGATCCGCTCGCCCGGCTTCACACGCACGACCGCGCCGAGCGCGACCTGCGCGGCCTCGATCGTCCGCCACGCGCCGTCGGGCTGCTGCACGGTCGCGGTATCCGGCGCGAGCTGCATCAGCCCCTGGATCGCATTGCGCGCGCGGTCGAGCGACTTCGCCTCGATCAGCTCGGCGATCGTGAACAGCACCATCACCATCGCGGCTTCCGGCCACTGGCCGATCGCCATCGCGCCCGTCACCGCGATGCTCATCAGCGCGTTGATGTTCAGGTTGCCGTTGCGGATCGCGATCCAGCCCTTCTTGTACGTGGTGAGCCCGCACGCGAGCACCGCGGCGAGCGCGAGCGCGGCCGACAGCCACACCGGCAGCCCGGCCCAGGTCGCGCCTTCGGACGCGATCGCCGCGACGCCGGCGAGCGCCAGCGGCCACCACGGCTTCGCGGGCGCGTCGGCGACGCGCGCTGTCGGGGCGTCAGCCGTGGCGGCCTCCGGCGTCATTCCGAGCGTGCGGATCGCGCTTTCGATCGCCGGCTGCGCGCCGGCCACGTGCTCGACGGTCAGCATCCGCTGCATCAGGTTGAATTCGAGCGCCGACACTTCGCCCATGCCGCCAAGCTTCTTGCGGATCAGCGTTTCCTCGGTCGGGCAGTCCATCTGCATGATCCGGAACGCGGAGCGCACGTGGCCCGACGCGGTTGCCTGCGCGACCGGCAGCGGCGCGAGCGTCAGCGCGGCCGGCGCGCAGCAGTCGCCGGCCGCGTGGTCGTGGTCGTGGTCGTGGTCGTGGTCGTGGTCGTGGTCGTGGTCGTGACCGGCATGGTCATGCGCGGCGTGGTCGTGCGAACACGTCGCGCCGTGCACATGCTGGTCGTCGCCCGCATGGCCGTGATCGTGGGCATGACCCGCCTCGCCGTGCGCAGCGTGATCGTGATCGTGGTCATGGCCGTGCGCGTGCTCGCCGGCCGCCGGCGCCGCGTCGGCAACGGCCGCCGTCTGCGTGTCGCGCGCATCGGCGCAGCACGCATCGGCGCCGCCGGCATGACGGTGTCGTGGGTCGTGGGGACGCTTGGCGTCGGTCATGACAACCTCCTTTGTGGCTTGACGGTGTAGAGTTAACACCCTGAAGCCACTACAAGGTCAACCCTTACACGGGAGAAAGGCATGAAGATTGGCGAACTGGCCAAAGCGGCCCGCTGCACGCCCGAGACGATCCGTTTCTACGAGAAAGAGGGCCTGATGCCGGATGCGGAGCGCACCGATTCGAACTACCGCAACTACACCGACGTGCACGTCGAGCGGCTGCGCTTCATCCGCAACTGCCGCGCGCTCGACATGGCGCACGACGAAATCCGCGCGCTGCTGCAGCTCACCGACACGCCGGCGGACCGCTGCGATTCGATCAATTCGCTGCTCGACGATCACATCGGACACGTCGACGCGCGCCTCGCGGAACTCACGCATCTGCGCGACCAGCTCACCGAATTGCGCCGCCAGTGCGTCGGCGAGCATTCGGTCGAGGATTGCGGCATCGTGCATGGCCTTGCGACGATGGAAACCGTCGCGCCGGCCGCGAAGCGCTCGCACCTCGGCTGAAACCCTTGTCAAATCAGATAGTCTGATTGAGAATAGTTATATTATTACTAGATATACTTTAACTATTCATGTCTACGAGTCGTCCGTCCCCGCTCGCGCTGGCCGTCCTTGCGACGCTCACCGAAACACCGATGCATCCGTACGGGATGCTGCAGCAACTGAAGGCCCGCGGCTACGACGAAGTCGTCAACGTGCGGCAGCGCACGAGCCTGTACCAGACGATCGACCGGCTGCTGCGCGACGGGCTGATCGCCGTGCACGACACCGAACGCGACGGCGCGTTTCCGGAGCGCACGGTGTATGCGCTGACGGAAGCCGGGCACACGGCCGGGCAGGCATGGCTGCATGCGCTGCTTGCGGAGCCCGCCCGTGAATTTCCGGCGTTCGGCGCCGGCCTCGCGTTCCTGCCGCTGCTCGATGCGGAAGATGCGCGTCACCAGCTCGAGCTGCGCATCGCGCGGCTCGACGCCGAGCGCGAGCGGCTGGAAGCGCTGCGCGCCACCGCACAGGCCGACCAGGTGCCGCGCCTGTTCCTGCTGCAGAACGAGCATGCGCTCGTGCTGCTCAATGCGGAGCTGAACTGGGCGCGCAGCGTCGTCGAACACCTGAAGATCGGCGCGCTGCGCTGGGTGGACGGCTGACGCGCGGCGCCGGCCGATGCCCGGCGGCAGCGGCCGTCGGCCGCATCAAAGTACCTTGCCGGGATTCAGGATGCCGCGCGGGTCCAGCGCGGCCTTCAGCCGCCGCATCAGCCCGATTTCCGCGTCGCTGCGCGTGTGCGCCAGATAAGGACGCTTGAGCACGCCGATCCCGTGCTCGGCCGACACCGAGCCACCCATGTCGCGCACCACCGCATACACGCAGTGATCGAGCGCATCGGCGTCCGCGTCGGTCATCTCGGCCAGTGACACGCCGATATGCACGTTGCCGTCGCCGACATGGCCGAAAAACAGGCACGTGAGCGCCGGCCAGCGCGCCCGCAACGCCGCCTCGAAGCGTTCGGCGAACGTACCGAGTTCGCCCGTCGGCAGACTCACGTCGAAGTTGACGAGCTGGGGCAGTGCATCGATCGCGAGACCTTCGCGCAGCGTCCACAAATCGCGCGCCTGCCGCTCGGAAGTCGCGAGTACCGCATCGTCGACGCGCCCGGCATCGAATCCCGCGGCCAGCCCCGTTTCGAGCGCCTGGTGCGCATCGCCGCCCGGCGCGCTCGTCGCGCATTCGATCAACACCACGAAACCGCCGTCGCCGATGAACGGCGCCGATACCCCGGGCGTATGCCGCGCGACGTAGTCGTAGAACGCCGGCCACATCGCCTCGAAACTGACGACCTCCGGCAGCGTGCGCACGCGGTTCCACAGCGCGACCACCGCGTCGTAGTCGCGCACGCGGCAGAGCGCCGTGGCCGGCGCCGCGAGCAACGGATGCAGCCGCAGCACCGCGCGCGTGACGACGCCGAGCGTCCCTTCGCTGCCGATGAACAACTGCTTCAGGTCGTAGCCCGCGTTGTTCTTCAGCATCCGGTTCATCGACGACACGATCGTGCCGTCCGCGAGCACCGCCTCCAGCCCGAGCACCTGCTCGCGCATCATCCCGTAGCGGATCGCGCGCGTGCCGCCCGCATTGGTCGCGAGCATGCCGCCGATCTGGCACGAGCCGCGCGCGCCGAGATCGACGCCGAACGTGAAGCCCGCCGCTTCGGCGGCTTCCTGCACCGTCTGCAGCGGCGTGCCCGCGCGCACGGTGATCGTACCGGCCGCCGCGTCGAGCGCTTCGATGCCCGCGAAGCGCTCCATCGACAGCACGACCTCGCCGCCCAGCGCGACCGCCCCGCGCGCGAGCCCGGTCAGCCCGCCTTGCGGCACGACCGGCTGGCCGAGCCGCGAGCACAGCGCGAGCGTGCGCGACACGTCGTCGACGCTGCACGGGCGTACCAGCGCACGCGGTCGCACGCCGGCCGGCTCGTTGTACGCGGTGAAGTAACGCGGATCGATATCGGCCGCGCGCGTGACGAGCGCGTCGCCCAGTTCGGCGGCGAGCACGGCATCGACGGCCTCGTCCGGCAGCGGCCTGCCGTCCGGTGCGCTGCCCGCAGCGGTCCGGTTCGAGGTCGGCATCGTGCGCGGCCCCGCTTACTTCGTCGAGATGTCGATATCGCCGAAATACTTCAACCCGAGCGACTTCACCGTGCCGTCCGCCTTCAGCTTGTCGATCGCCGCGTCGAGCTTCGCCTTCAGCGCGTCGTCGCCCTTGCGCAGGCCGAACGCGATGCCGCTGCCGAGGATCTTGTCGTCGTGCACCGGCTGGCCGACGAACGAGAAGCCCTTGCCGTCCGGGCGCGACAGGAAGCCTCGCTGGCCCGACGGCGCGAGGACGAGCGTCGCGTCGAGGCGGCCCGCGACCAGATCCGCATACGCCTGGTTCTGGTCCTGGTACGCGACGATCGCGACGCCGGCCGGCTCCCAGTGCGCCTTCGCGAAGGTTTCCTGGATCGACGCCTGCAGCACGCCCACGCGCTTGCCCTTCAGCGATTCGGGCGTCGGCAGCAGCCCGCTGCCGGTGCGCGCGATCAGCTGGGTCGGCACGCGATAGATGATCGTGGTGAAGTCGATCGCCTGGCGCCGTTGCTCGGTCGCGTTCATCGCCGAGTTGATCGCGTCGAACTTGCGGCCCTTCAGCGCCGGAATCAGCCCGTCGAACGACGTCTCGACCCATTTGCACGACAGCTTCGCCGTCTGGCAGACGGCGTTGCCGACGTCGATGTCGAAGCCCTGCAGGTCGCCGTTCGGCGCCTTCGATTCGAACGGCGGGTATTGCGCTTCGAGACCGAAGCGCAGCGTCGGCGCATCGGCGAGCGCCGCGCCGGAGCCGATGGCGCACGCGAGTGCGAACGCGAGTTTCAAGGTAGCCGTGTGTTTCATCGTGATCTCCTGGGTCTGGTCGATGCGACGTCTCCGTCGCCGGTTTCCGTATGGGCCTTACAGCGAACGCAGCCGCCGCGCGCCTTCGACCAGCGTCGCGTCGTCCTTCGAAAAACTGAGCCGGATCACGCCGGCGTCGGTGCCGTCGGTATAGAACGCCGACAGCGGAATCGTCGCGACACGCGCATCGCGGATCAGACGCAGCACGAAATCGCTGTCGCTTTCGTCCGAGAAGTGGCGAAAGCGCGCGAGCATGAAGAACGAGCCTTCGCTCGGCAGCAGCTCGAAACGCGAATCGGCCAGCTCGCGCGCGAGCAGGTCGCGCTTGGCCTGGTAGAACGCCGACAGGCCGAGATAGCTGTCCGGCCGCGCGAGGATCTCCGCGAACGCGACCTGCATCGGCGTGTCGGCCGAGAACACCATGAACTGGTGCACCTTGCGGATCTCGTCCATCAGCTCGGCCGGCGCGAGGCAATGGCCGACGCGCCAGCCGGTCACGTGGAACGACTTGCCGAACGACGACACGATCACGCTGCGCTCGGCCAGCTCGCGATGGCGCGCGACGCTCTGGTGCTGCGCGCCGTCGAACACGACGTGCTCGTAGACTTCGTCGGACAGCACGACGATGCCCGTGTCGCGCGTGAGTTGCGCGAGGCGTTCGAGATCGTCGGCGGAGAACACCGTCGCGGTCGGGTTGTGCGGCGTGTTGACGATGATCATCCGCGTGCGCGGCGTGATGGCCGCGGCCACCTCGTCCCAGTTCACGCGGAAATGCTCGGGCGACAGCTTGATCGCGACCGGCGTCGCGCCCTGCAGTCGCACGATCGGCGCATAGCTGTCGAACGACGGCTCGAAATAGATCACTTCGTCGCCGGGATGCACGAGCGCGCTGATCGCCGCGTAAAGCCCTTCGCTCGCGCTCGCGATCACCGTGATTTCGGTCGCCGGGTCGTAGCGCGCGCCGTACAGCGCCTCGGTCTTCTCGGCGAGCCGCTCGCGCAGCGCGATCACGCCGGCCATCGGCGCGTACTGGTTGTGACCGTCGCGCATCGCGCGCGCGACGCCTTCGACGAGCGCCGGATCGGGCGCGAAATTCGGCGCGCCCTGCGACAGGTTCAGCGCGTCGTGTTGAGCAGCCAGTTGGCCGATCACCGTGAAGATCGTCGTCCCGACGTCGGGCAGTTTCGAACGGGGCGCGGTGGCGCTTCGCATGACTTCTCCTCCTGATGTCCTTCGGGCGGGCCGCGCCGTGCGCGGCCTGCATCTGCCGCATGATTTAGCCCGAGCCAATATCGGCGGACAATCGAAAGTTCGTCATGGCGGCCATGCATTTTTCTCATGGCTCGCCCGGAGAAGGGCCTGGCGGCAAGGCCGGCCTGCGCGCCTGATATGCGAATCAGGCATTTCCCCGAGGAAAGCTACGCGTCCGCGGCCGCGAGGTACGCGAGCAGCACGGCCCGCAGCTCACGGCGCTGCGCGGCGAAATCGAGCGCCGGCCCGAGCGTCAGCAGCGCCTGCGACAGGCCGCCATAGCAGATCGTGTGGGCCATCCGCGCGAGCCCGTCGAGCCTTGCGGCCGGCGGCGGGTCGGCCGCTTGGGCCAGCGCGTCGCGCCACAGCGCGACATAGGCGTCGTAATGCCGGCGATAGGCGGCGAGCGGCGACACCTGCCGCTCCAGTGCGAGCAGCGCGCCCCACAGCGCCGCGTCGGCGGCGATCGTATCGACCTGGAGGTCGACCAGCGCGACGGCGAGTTCGGCCCGCGGCGCACCGCGCAACCGCTGCACCGTGTCGCGCAGCCGGTCGGCCAGCGCCAGCACGCGGCGGTGGATGCAGAGCGCCGCGAGGCTCTGCTTGTCGCCGAAATACTCGTAGAAGGTGCCGATGCTGACG
Organism: Burkholderia sp. E168m22; assembly: GCF_001319805.1. NCBI lineage: Bacteria > Pseudomonadati > Pseudomonadota > Betaproteobacteria > Burkholderiales > Burkholderiaceae > Burkholderia > Burkholderia sp. E168m22. Next base: position 112,260 of record NZ_BBSK01000050.1, on the reverse strand, counting down.
CCCGCGACGGCCGCGATCTCGCGGATCGTCGCCTTCGCGTAGCCGCGTTCGAGCAAAAGCTGAACGAACGCCTGTTGCAGCGCGTCGGAACTCGCCTGCGCACGCGACTGGCGCGGCCGGCGGCGCAACGCGGGCGCGGGTTGCGCCGCCGGTGAGCCGGGCGGCGCCGGAACCTGAACATGTCGCGGCGGCATATTTGCTACTCTGAATTCAGCAGGGAATACGTTTTACCGGAAGCCGGCATCCGCGGCAAAGCGCCCTCCGCGCGGCATGATGCCGGCTGACCGCGAAGCATGAGACCGGAGACAAACCGGAGACAACCGCGATGACCGACTCGACTCACGCCGTCACGAACCAGTTCGACGAACTCGTCGACTATAACCTCTTCGCGACGGATCTCGCGCTGCGCGACGCGCTCGCCCGGGCCGGCGCCGACTGGGCCGTGCCACAGCTCGACGCGTACGGCGCGCGGCTCGGCAGCGCCGACACCGCGCAACTCGCCGACGAAGCGAACCAGCACACGCCGGAACTGCACGCGTTCGACCGGCGCGGCCGGCGCATCGACCGCGTCGACTTCCATCCCGCCTGGCACACGCTGCTTGGCCAGTATCGTCACGAAGGCTTCGTGTCGCTCGCGTTCCGCGAGTCGCGCCGCGGCCGCTGGGCCGCGACGGCCGCCGGCTTCTACCTGCATGGCCAGATCGAGGCCGGCACGCTGTGCCCGGCCACGATGACGCAGGCCGCGATCCCCGTGCTTCAGAAGGAGCCCGCGCTGTGGGACCTGCTGCGCGACAAGCTCTACAGCGACGACTACGATCCGCGCGACGTGCCGGTCGCCGACAAGCGCGCGATCTGGTTCGGCATGGGCATGACCGAGAAACAGGGCGGCTCCGACGTGCGTGCGAACACGACGCTCGCCACGCCGGTCGGCGCGGGCGGGCGCGGCGGCGAATACCGGCTGCGCGGCCACAAGTGGTTCTTCTCCGCGCCGATGTGCGACGCGCACCTGGTCGTCGCGCGCACCGAGGCCGGCAGCCCGTCGTGCTTCTACGTGCCGCGCTGGCGGCCGGACGGCACGAAGAACGCGGTCGAGATCCAGCGGCTGAAGAACAAGGTCGGCAACCGCAGCAACTCGAGCAGCGAGATCGAGCTGAACGACGCGTGGGGCATCATGCTCGGCGACGAAGGCCGCGGCATTCCCACCATCATCGAGATGGCTACCTACACGCGGCTGAACTGCGTGCTCGGCAGTGCGGCGATGCTGCGCCAGGGCGTCGTGCAGGCGATCGCATACACGCGCCAGCGCCATGCGTTCGGCCGTGCGCTCGCCGAGCAGCCGCTGATGCGCACCGTGCTCGCCGATCTCGCGCTGGAGAGCGAAGCGGCGCTGTCGCTCGCGATGCGGCTCGCCGATGCGTTCGAACGCGACGACTCGCCGCGCGAACGCGCATGGAAACGGATCGTCACGCCCGCCGCGAAATTCTGGGTCTGCAAGCGCGCGGTCGAGCTGACCGGCGAGGTGATGGAAGTGTTCGGCGGCAACGGTTACGTCGACGACGGCCCGATCGCGCGCCTGTTCCGCGAGGCGCCCGTCAACTCGATCTGGGAAGGCTCGGGCAACGTGATGTGCCTCGACGTGCTGCGTGCCGTATCGCGCGAGCCCGACGCGGCCGCCGCGCTATTCGACGAACTGGCCGACCTCGGCGCGGGCGAACCGCGCATTCGTGCCGCGCTCGACGGATTGCGCGCGATGCTCGCCGCCCCGGCCGACACGCTCGAAGCGTCGGGCCGCGTGTTCGCGCAACGGCTCGCGGTCGTCGCGCAGGCGTGCCTGCTGCGCCGCGATGCGCCGGCGGTCGTCGCCGACGCGTTCGTCGCGACGCGGCTCGGCGCCTCCGACTGGGGCCGCATCGCGGGCGGCTTCGATCCGCACGCGATCGACGTCGCCGCGCTGCTGCAGCGCGCGTACCCGGCCTGACGCCGGCCCGTTCACCCAAATCGCATTCGTTCGCCCGCCCGGAGCCTCGATGAACCTCGTCGCCGCCCTCGACCGCGCCGCCCGTGCGACGCCCGACAAGCCGTTCCTCGTCAGCGAATCCGCGACGATCACGTATGCGGCCGCGCGCGAGCGTTCGCACCGCGCGGCGGCCGTGCTGAGCGCGCTCGGCGTCGCGGCCGGCGACCGTGTCGCCGCGATGTGCTTCAACACGCCGGCTTTCGTCGATCTGATGTTCGGCGCATGGCGGCTCGGCGCGGCGTTCGTGCCGATCAACCACAAGCTGCAGGCGCCGGAAGTCGACTACGTGCTCGAACACAGCGGCAGCACCGCGCTGCTGTTCGACGTGGCGCTCGCGCCGGTGGTCGAGCGGATCGTGCATCCGGCGCGGCGGCTCGTGACCGAGGGCGAACTCGACGGCGTGCCGAATTTCGACGCGATGTGCGCGACGATGGACGGCCTCCCGGGCATCGAGCCGGCCGACGACGACGTCGCGCAAATCCTCTACACGTCCGGCACGACCGGCCGCCCGAAGGGTTGCGTGCACAGTCATCGCACGGTGACGCTCGCGGCGATGCAGGCGGCGCTCGCGACGGGGATCGGCCGCAACGAGCGCACGCTGATGGCGATGCCGATCTGGCATTCGTCGCCGCTGAACAACTGGTTCGGCGGCACGCTGGTCGCGGGCGGCACCGTCGTGCTGCTGCGCGAATACCATCCGCTGCGCTTCCTGCAGACCGTCGAGCGCGAACGCGTGACGCTGTATTTCGGTGCGCCGGTGTCGTATACGCTGCCGCTCGACACGATCGACGGCTTCGCGGCATTCGACCTGTCGAGCGTGCGCGCGTGGCTGTACGGCGGCGGCCCGATCGGCGCCACGCAGGCCGAACGGCTCGCGCAAGCGTATCGCAGCCACGCGTTCTTCCAGGTGTACGGGATGACGGAAACCGGCCCGGCCGGCACGACGCTGTATCCGGACGAGCAGATCGCGAAGGCCGGCTCGATCGGCCGCCAGGGCGGCCCGGGCGTCGACCTGCGGGTCGTGCGGATGGACGGCGTCGATGCGCAGCCGGGCGAGACCGGCGAGATCTGGCTGAAGACCGATTGCATGATGCTCGGCTATCTCGACGACGCGGCCGCGACGCGCGCCGCGTTCGCGCCGGACGGCTGGTATCGCACCGGCGACATCGCGCGGATCGATCAGGACGGCTACCTGTTCATCGTCGACCGGCTGAAGGACATGATCGTCACCGGCGGCGAGAACGTCTATTCGAAGGAGGTGGAGGACGTGCTCGGCGCGCACCCGGACATCGCCGAGGCGGCCGTCGTCGGCGTGCCGCATCCGGACTGGGGCGAAACGGTCGTCGCACACGTCGTGCTGCGCGCGAACGCGGCGCGCGATGCGGATGCGCTGCGCACGTTCTGCGGCGAGCGACTCGCCGCGTACAAGATTCCGCGCGAGTTCACGTTCGCGCAGGCGTTGCCGCGCACGCCGACCGGTAAGTTGCAGAAGTTTCTGCTGCGGGTGCGGGGGGACTGAGTATCCGGGATTGAGTCAGCGCACGTGTAACTCGCGCACTCGTACCCTCCTTGAACAATAAATTACGGATAACGAATCATACTTGTCCGATTGATCAACGGTTCTTATCTGGAATAGCGTCTCGGGGCAGGACATTCCGTTTACCGAGACACGGCCGTGGTTGAGCAACGTCGACCAGCAATCAACAATGCCGACAGCATTGCAGGACACGTAATTTACATGCCTAAATTTATTGTTAGCCTATACCTGATCACATCTAGTCCGGTATTCGCATGCATCGCCAGCGAGAACTTCGACATCTACTTTTCGAGAGATAGCTCGCACATCTCGAACGCCGAAATCGTCCGCATTGCAAAATGGACAATCGACCAAAAACTCAATTACGCGAATCACCTGACCAAGGAAACAACGCTGATCAGCGGCCATGCCGAGGAAAGTGAACCGGAAGCACTGGCCCTTGCGCAATCAAGATTGCAAACCGCGTATGCGCTGTTGGAGCAACTCGGTTTTTTACGCGGCACCATCAAGAAGAGCGTCCGCGTCTATTCGCATGGCGACGTCGACAATGGGCGGCGTGTGGAAATTTCCTTCCTGCCCGATTGCCCTAACAAGTGCTGCGACGGCAAGTAACGTCATCCGGCCGCCATCACGGTGATGCGGTATCGACGTCCGCATGCGGCGCCCCTGTTGCACCACTGCCAGCAAGATTCCTATGTCCTGTCGGCCGTGTCCCACCAAAGAAAAAGCCACCGGACCCGTCGGTCCGGTGGCTTTTTACATGAGGCGCGGGGCGACGCGTTACACCGCCGCCCGCGCGTCACATCACATCATGCTGCTTACTTGCCGCCGATGCTCTTCAGCGGCTTCCAGTCGCCCTTCTCGACCTTGTACATCGTGATGCCGCCGTTCTTCAGGTCGCCCTTCGCGTCGTACGCGACGTGCGTCGACGTCACACCGGCCATGTCGGTCTTCGCGAGCACCGGCAGGTACTTCGCCGGATCGGTCGAATCGGCCTTCTTCATCGCGTTCAGCATCGCCATCGCGCCGTCGTACGCGTACGGCGAGTACGTCTGCACGTCTTCGCCGAAACGCTTCTTGTACTTGTCGGCGTAAGCCTTGCCGCCCGGCATTTCTTCCAGCGGCAGGCCGGCCAGCGATGCGATCGTGCCTTCGGCCGCGTTGCCCGCGATCTTCAGGAACGTCGGCGTCTTCACCATTTCGCCGCTCATCAGCGGGGCGGTGATGCCGAGCGTCTTCATTTGCTTGACCATCGGCGCTGCCTGCGAATCCGCGCCGCCGTAGTAGACGAGGTCCGGCTTCGCTGCCTTCAGCTTCGTGAGAATCGCCTTGAAGTCGACGGCCTTGTCGTTCGTGAATTCGCGGTCGACGATCGTCGCGCCGCCGGCCTTCGCGGCCTTCTCGAACTGGTCGGCGAGACCCTGGCCGTAGGCCGTGCGGTCGTCGACGATCGCGATCTTCTTCATGCCGAGATCCTTCGACGCGAACGTGCCGGCCACCGAGCCCTGCTGCGTGTCGGACGTCATCATGCGGAAGGTCGTCTTGTAACCCTGCTGCGTGTATTCCGGCGCCGTCGCCATCGCGATTTCCGGAATGCCCGCGTTCGCGTAGATGCGCGAAGCCGGAATCGTCGTGCCCGAGTTGAAGTGGCCGAGCATGCCCTTGATGCCGTCGTCGACCAGCTTCTGCGCAACCGTCGTACCCGTGCGCGGGTCAGCCTGGTCGTCCTGCGTGTCGAGCACGAACTTCACGGCCTTGCCGCCGATCTTCGGGTTCGTCGCGTTGAAGTCTTCCAGCGCGAGCACGATCCCGTTCTGCATATCCTTGCCGTAGTGCGCCTGCGCGCCCGTCATCGGCCCTGCGTAACCAATCTTCACGTCATCCGCATGAGCCGTCCCCGCCAGCGACATGACCGCGACGAACGTCGCGCCTGCCACCTTTTTCATCGTGTGTTGCATAGCATCTCCTTGGTACCAGGGTAAATGAAGCGGCTTCGGGATCGCCTGGCCGCTTCCTTTGTTTGATCCGAACGGCAAGGATGATCAGCCGATCGTCATCAAATTCGCATTGCCGCCCGCCGCGGCCGTATTCACGCTCACCGAGCGTTCCGTCAGCAGCCGCTCGAGCGCGTAGTCTTCCGCATCGCCGTTCTCGAACGCGCCCGCCGACACGCCCTGCACCGACACGATCGGGCCCGGCCGCTGCGCGACGTCCTTCACGAGCGTCTGCAGTTCGTCGCTGTCGCCTTCGAACAGCACCGCGTCGAACGGCGCGTCGGCCTGCTTGCGCACGGCCGCGTGCGCCTTCAGCGACGGCGGCAGCGCGGCGACCAGCGCCTCGCCCGCCGCGCCGGCGAACAACGCACGGTTGCCCGTCGCCAGCACCGCCGCGAACTGCGCACGCGCGCCGCCCGGCGTCGCCGCGACACACAGCACCGTGCCGCGCGGGCCGAGTGTATACGTGTTTCGCTCGCCCGTCGGGCCGCTCAGCACCGCGGTCGCGCCGGCCGGCACCTGCGCGAGGTAGCCGTCGCAACGCGCGGCCAGCGCCGGCTCGCGCTGCTCGATCAGCCAGTCGCGCAGCATCGTGAGCGCCGCCGCCGGGTTGCCGCGCGCATCGCTTTCGGTCGCGCCGTCCGCCACCAGCGACTGCGCGAGCGCGCGCGGCAGGCCCGACGGACGCGTCGCGAGCAGGCGCTGCAGGTACAGCGCGCCGCCGGCCTTCGGGCCCGTGCCCGACAGCCCTTCGCCGCCGAACGGCTGCACGCCGACCACCGCGCCGATCACGTTGCGGTTCACGTAGATGTTGCCCACGTGCGCATTCGAGATCACGTGCGCGATCGTCTCGTCGATCCGCGTGTGAATGCCGAGCGTCAGCCCGTAGCCGGTCGCGCGGATCTGCTCGAGCAGCTTGTCGAGCTGGCTGCGGCGGTAGCGCACCACGTGCAGCACGGGGCCGAACACTTCACGCTTCAGCTCGTCGATGCTGCCGATCTCGATCAGCGTCGGCGGCACGAACGTGCCGTGCGCGCACGCGTCGGGCATCGGCAGTTGCGTGACCGCGTGGCCCTTGTCCTTCATCGCCGCGACGTGCGTGTCGATCGTCTGCTTCGCCTCGGCGTCGATCACCGGGCCGACGTCGGTCGACAGCCGGTCCGGGTTGCCGAGCGCCAGCTCGTGCATCGCGCCCTTGAGCATCGTCAGCGTGCGGTCCGCGACGTCGTCCTGCAGACACAGAACGCGCAGCGCCGAACACCGTTGACCAGCCGAGTCGAACGACGACTGCATCACGTCCGCGACGACCTGCTCCGCGAGCGCCGACGAGTCGACGATCATCGCGTTCTGGCCGCCCGTTTCGGCGATCAGCGGAATCGGCTTGCCGTCCGGGTCGAGGCGCGCGGCAAGCGTCTTGTTGATCAGGCGCGCGACTTCGGTCGAGCCGGTGAACATCACCGCACGCGTGCGCGGATCGGCGACCAGCGCCGCGCCGACGGTCTCGCCGGTGCCCGGCAGCAGTTGCACCGCGCCGGCCGGCACGCCGGCCTCGCGCAAGAGGCGCACCGCTTGCGCGGCGATCAGCGGCGTCTGTTCGGCCGGCTTCGCGAGCACCGTGTTGCCGGCGGCGAGCGCCGCGGCCACCTGGCCCATGAAGATCGCGAGCGGGAAGTTCCACGGGCTGATACAGACCACGGGGCCGAGCGGGCGGTGCGTGTCGTTCGAGAATTCGCCGCGGATCTGCGCCGCGTAATAGCGCAGGAAGTCAACCGCTTCGCGGATTTCGGCGATCGCGTTCGGCAGCGACTTGCCAGCTTCGCGCACGATCAGGCCCATCAGCGTGTGCATCTGCGCTTCGAGGAGGTCAGCGGCGCGCACCAGGCAATCGGCGCGTGCGTCGACCGGCGTCGCCTGCCAGATCGGCGCGGCGGCCACCGCGTGCGCGAGCGCCGCGCTCACGTGCTCGGACGTCGCTTCGCTGACCGTGCCGACCACGTCGCGCTGGTCGGCCGGGTTACGCACGTCGCGCGCCGGGGCGTCGGCGAGCGCGTCGTCGGCGAGCATCGGCGCCGCGCGCCATGGATGGTGCGCACTCGCGAGCAGCGCGGACGACAGCGACGCGAGACGGTGTTCGTTCGACAGGTCGAGGCCCATCGAGTTGGGGCGCTCGTCGCCGTACAGGTTGCGCGGCAGCGGAATCTTCGCGTGCGGCGCGCCGAGCGGGACGACCTTCGACGCTTCGTCGACCGGATCGGCGACCAGCTCCTTCACCGGCACGGTTTTATCCGCAATGCGGTTCACGAACGACGTGTTCGCGCCGTTTTCCAGCAAACGGCGCACGAGATACGCGAGCAGCGTCTCGTGCGTGCCGACCGGCGCGTACACGCGGCACGGACGATTCAGCTTGTCGCGGCCCGTGACTTCCTCGTACAGCGGCTCGCCCATCCCGTGCAGGCACTGGAATTCGTACTGGCCCGGGTAGTAGTTCTGGCCGGCCAGGTGATAGATCGCGGCCAGCGTGTGCGCGTTGTGCGTCGCGAATTGCGGGTAGACGGCGTCCGGCGCTCCGAGCAGCTTCTTCGCGCACGCGAGGTACGACACGTCGGTGTAGATCTTGCGCGTGTAGACCGGATAGCCTTCGAGGCCGTCGACCTGCGCCCGCTTGATCTCGCTGTCCCAGTACGCGCCCTTCACGAGGCGGATCATCAGGCGGTGACGGCTGCGGCGCGCGAGATCGATCAGGTAGTCGATCACGAACGGGCAGCGCTTCTGGTAGCCCTGCACGACGAAGCCGATGCCGTTCCAGCCCGCGAGCTCCGGATCGAAGCACAGCGCCTCGAGCAGGTCGAGCGACAGTTCGAGACGGTCGGCCTCTTCCGCGTCGATGTTCAGGCCGATGTCGTAGCGGCGCGCGAGCAGCGCGAGTGCGCGCACGCGCGGCAGCAGCTCGCTCATCGTGCGGTCCTGCTGCGAACGCGAGTAGCGCGCATGCAGCGCCGACAGCTTGATCGAGATGCCCGGGCCTTCGTAGATGCCGCGGCCGCCGGCCGCCTTGCCGATCGCGTGGATCGCCTGTTCGTACGACGCGTAGTAGCGCTGTGCGTCCTCTTCGGTCGTCGCCGCTTCGCCGAGCATGTCGTACGAGTAGCGGAAGCCGCGCGCTTCGTACTTGCGGCTGTTCGCGAGCGCTTCGGAAATCGTTTCGCCGGTGACGAACTGCTCGCCCATCAGGCGCATCGCCATGTCGACGCCCTTGCGGATCAGCGGCTCGCCGCCGCGGCCGATCAGGCGCGTGAGCGCCGACGACAGGCCCGCTTCGCTGTTGGTCGTCACGAGCTTGCCGGTGATCATCAGCCCCCAGGTCGCCGCGTTCACGAACAGCGACGGCGCGTGGCCGACGTGCGAGCGCCAGTCGCCCTTGCTGATCTTGTCGCGGATCAGCGCATCGCGCGTCGCGCGATCGGGAATGCGCAGCAGCGCTTCGGCGAGGCACATCAGCGCGACGCCTTCCTGGCTCGACAGCGAGAACTCGTGGATCAGCCCCTCGACGCCGCCGCCCGAGCTCTTCTCGCGCAGCGCCTCGACCAGCTTCGTCGCGAGCGCCTGCACGTCCGCCTGCAGGTTCGCGGGCAGGCGCGCCTGGCCGAGCAGGAACGGCACGCACTCCGGCTCCGGACGGCGGTACGCAGCCGTGATCGCCGCGCGCAGCACCGATTGCGGCTGCACGTTCTGCGCGAACTCGAGGAACGGATGCGGCGAGTTGTCGTCGTCGCCGTCCGTGGCCTGACCATCGGCGAGCTCCGTCACGCCGCTGTGGCCCGACAGCTCGGGCGGCAGCTGGCCGTGCTCGATCCGCTCGAGATACGCGAAGATCGCCTGCTTGATCAGCCAGTGGGGAGTGCGCTCGAGACGCGCCGCCGCGTCTTTCAGGCGCGAGCGGAGAAGGTCGTCGACTTTGACGCCGAGAGTCGTGCTTGCCATGGTGGGTTCGTGCGCCGGTGCGAGCCCGGCAATGTGGTGTAAGAGGATGCGCGAAATCCTACGGCACGCAATAAAAAGGTGCAACCAAATTGAGAGATAGGTTGCACCCATAAGTTAGTCAATATAATCAGCCACTTATGTGGTTGCAACCTAGGGGTTGCCCGTGGTCCGAGGATCGGTGTTTTCCCTGATCGAGACGATTCGACACGCGTGTGCAACCTTTCGCCTGCGCGGACGCGGCCGGAAACGGGTTGCACTGGGGTGGGACGCGGCGCGGTGCCGGTGTCGGGTAGGCGACGGAGGGGATTGGGCACTGGCGCCCAGGTGTTCGGGTCGGGCAATGCGGCGGACGAGGGTTCGGGTACCCGGCGGCAGCCCGGGTGCCGGATATCCCGCAACGCCGCGCGACGGCCGCGCCGGCGCCGCTCAGATATCCAGCGGATCGACCTCGACGCTCCACCGCAGCACGCCCTTCAGCGCGCGCAGTTCCGGCTGCCATGCGCGCAGCGCGTGCTGCAGCGCCGCCCGCGACGCGCTTTCGAGCAGCAGCTGCGCACGGTGGACATTCGCGACCTTGACGATCGTCATCGGCACCGCGTCGTACACGGTCACGCGATCGGCGCCCGGCAGCCCGGGCAACGCGGCCGCGGCCTGCAGCAGGAACGCGAGCGCCGCGTCGAGCGTGCGCCCTTCGGCGCGCAGCAGCGCCTGGTAGACGAACGGCGGCAGGTGCGCGTCGCGGCGCTCGGCGAGCGTCGAATTCGCGAAGCCCACGTAGTCCTGCCGCCCGAGCGCGTGATACAGCGCGTGACGCGGGTAGCGCGTCTGCACCATCACCTCGCCCGGCAGTCCGGCGCGCCCCGCGCGGCCGCTCACCTGCATCAGCTGCGCGAACAGCCTCTCGCTCGCGCGGAAGTCGTGCGAGAACAGCGCGGTATCGGCATTGAGCACGCCGACGAGCGACACACGCTGGAAGTCGTGCCCTTTCGCGATCATCTGCGTGCCGATCAGGATGTCGACTTCGCCCGCGTGCACGTCGGAAAAAAGCGCCTGTGCGCTGCCCTTGCGGCGCGTGCTGTCGGCATCGATCCGCAGAATCCGCGCGCCCGGCACGGCCTCGGCGAGCGCCTCCTCGATGCGCTGCGTGCCGCGCCCGAGCGGCGCGATGTCGACGTTTCCGCACTCGGGGCACGAACGCGGAATGCGCGCTTCCCAGCCGCAGTGATGGCAGCGCAGCGCATGCTCGGGCTTGTGCAGCACGACGTACGCGCTGCAACGCGGGCAGCCGGCCACCCAGCCGCATGCGTCGCACGCGAGCTGGGGCGCGTAACCGCGCCGGTTCAGGAACACGAGACTCTGTTCGCCGCGTTCGAGCCGCGCCTTCAGCGCCGCGACGAGCGGCCCCGACAGCCCGCCCATCGACGCGCGACCGCGCCGCCGTTCCTCTTCGAGATCGATCAGCCGCACGGTCGGCAGCGTCGCGTCGGCCACCGCGCGACGCGACAGCGTGAGCCGCGTGTAGCGCCCCTGCTCGGCCTGCCACCAGCTTTCGAGCGACGGCGTGGCCGAGCCGAGCACGACGGTGATGCCGAGCTGCTTCGCGCGCCACACGGCCAGGTCGCGGGCCGAATAGCGCAGCCCTTCCTGCTGCTTGTACGCGGGCTCGTGCTCCTCGTCGACGACGATCAGCGCGAGCGTCGGCATCGACGCGAGCACCGCGAGGCGCGTGCCGAGCACGATTCGCGCGCGGCCCGTGTGCGCGGCGAGCCAGTTGCGCGCCCGTTCGCCTTCGGCGAGCCCGCTGTGCAGCGTGACGATCGCGTCGTCGGCGAGCGCGCCCGCGAAGCGCGCGCGAAACGCGGCCTCGAACTGCGGCGTCAGGTTGATTTCGGGCACGAGCACGAGCGCCTGCGCGTCCGGCCGCGCGTCGAGCAGCGACGCAAGCGCATGCAGATAGACCTCGGTCTTGCCACTGCCCGTCACGCCGTGCAGCAGGAACGGCGCGAAGCCTTGCGCCGCGCGAATCGCGTCGAGCGCCTCGGCCTGCTGGTCCGTCAACGCCGGCGGCACAGCGCGTCCACTGCTTGTCGACAGGTTATCCACAGGGTTGGCCACAGACGCATCGGCCCAGCCGATCTCCTCCACGTCCACCCAGCCGCGCGCCGCCCAGTCGTCGAGCGTCGCGGCCGCCTTCGGATGCAGCGCGCGCGCGTCCGGCAGCGTTAGCGAGCCGGTATCGACCAGCGCCTGCGCGAGCCGGCGCAGCGCAGCGCCGCGCGCGGGCAACGCATCGGGCAGCGCCGCGCGGCCGGCTTCGGTCGGCCGGTAGCGCACTTCCGGCGCGAGCAGCCGCCCCCAGCGCCCGGCGTCCCGCAGCGCCTGCGGCAGCGCCGGCAACGCGACTTCGCCGCGCCCGCGCTGATAATAGTCAGCGGCGAACGACACGAGCGCGAGCCAGTCCGCCGACAGCGGCGGCAGTTCCGCACAGATCGCGTCGACCGCACGCAGCCGCGACGGCGGGACATCGGTGTGAGTGGTGACTTCGCAAACGAGCCCCACGGCCTGCCGCTTGCCGAACGGCACCTGCACGAGCGTGCCGGGCACGGGCGCCGGCTGCACGTCGCAGCGGTAGTCGAACAGGGTCGCGAGCGGATGGTCGAGCGCCACGCGCAGGTAGGTACCGCTCATCCACACGCTCCGGCAACAGCGGCACGCAGGCGACGGACGGCCAGCATCCGCGGCCGCATCGTGACGGCGAACTTAAAGTAAAACTTCAGATTCGGCGCTAAGTTTTGGATTCGCATTAGGAATCGCCGTATACCCTGCCCAGCCTGTGGATAACTTTGTTGAGAACTCGCCCCTCAACGGCCGCAACGCGCGCGGGGCCGCGCTTTCCGCTGTTTTTCGCCGCTTGCCGAGGGGTCCCGCGAAGCCTTATTCCATAAGGCTGCTATTCAAATTACCGAACCATAGCGAGACAAATTGACCGATACGGGGCTCTACCGCGCTGCAACGTGGAAAATGTGTATAAGTCAAGTCTTGACAAGCACCGAATCGGCAACGGGAGCGGGGTTGCGTCCTGTTTAGTTTCAGAAACGAAACATCGTCATGCCGCAGCGCAGCATGACGGCGCTTGCGTTCAGCCCGCCGCTCCGCTACGGATCGCGCGGCTGTGGGTATGTACTTCGTCGACGAGTTCGGCGACGTGGTCGGGCGACGTGAATTGCGAGATGCCGTGCCCGAGGTTGAACACGTGGCCCGGATGGTTGCCGTAGCTGTCGAGCACCGCGCGCGCCTGTTCGCGCACCGCGGCCGGCGGTGCGAACAGGATCGTCGGGTCGAGATTGCCCTGCAGCGCCACGCGCCCCGCGACGCGCTCGCGCGCGGCGCCGAGGTTGACCGTCCAGTCGAGCCCGACCGCATCGACGCCGGTCGCCGCGATCTCCTCGAGCCACAGCCCGCCGCCCTTCGTGAACGTGATCACCGGCACGCGCTCGCCGTCGTGCTCGCGCTTGAGCTGCGACACCACGCGGCGGATGTAGTCGAGCGAGAAGCGCTGGTACGCGCCGTCGGCCAGCGCGCCGCCCCACGTATCGAAGATCATCACGGCCTGCGCGCCCGCTTCGATCTGCGCGTTCAGGTACGCGGCCACCGCCTGCGCGTTCACGTCGAGAATTCGGTGCATCAGGTCGGGGCGCGAATACGCCATCGACTTCACCGTGCGGAAATCGTCCGAGCCACCGCCTTCGACCATGTAGCACGCGAGCGTCCACGGGCTGCCCGAGAAGCCGATCAGCGGCACGCGCTGCCGGCCCTGGCTGTCGGTGAGCGCGCGGCGGATCTCGCGCACGGCGCCCGTCACGTAGCCGAGCGTCTCGTCGATGTCCGGCACCGCGAGCTTCGCGACGTCGGCCTCGGTGCGCACCGGATGCGCGAACTTCGGCCCTTCGCCGACCTGGAAGTCGAGGCCGAGCCCCATCGCGTCGGGAATCGTCAGGATGTCCGAGAACAGGATCGCGGCGTCGAGCGGAAAGCGCTCGAGCGGCTGCAACGTCACTTCGGTCGCGTAGTCGGGATTCTTCGCGAGGCCGAGGAAGCTGCCGGCGCGCGCGCGCGTCGCGTTGTATTCGGGCAGGTAGCGGCCGGCCTGGCGCATCAGCCAGATCGGCGTGTAGTCGGTCGGCTCGCGCAGAAGCGCACGCAGGAAGGTGTCGTTGAGCAGGTTATGGGCCACGGTAGGAGCGACGATGCGAAGGCAAAGCGGCATTTTACCGGACAGCCGCGATCGGGCTGCGCATGCCGATGCGATGGCGGCCATATGACGCGCGCGATGGCTCCGTTATGATCGGACGCTCATATCCAACCGAACGAAGGAGGAGACCGATGAAGACATTCGCCACGCTTGCCACGCTCGCTGCCGCCGCCGCGTTTTGCTGCGCCGCCGCGCACGCGCAGGGCACGACCACGGGGGCGCCCGCGAGCGCTGCTGCCGCCGGCTCGCGGCTCGACGACGTGCTCGCGCGCGGCGCGCTGCGCGTGTGCACGACGGGCGACTACAAGCCGTATTCGTACTATCGCGCGGATGGCCGCTTCGAGGGCATCGACATCGACATGGCGGAATCGCTCGCGAAATCGCTCGGCGTGAAGACCGACTACGTGAAGACGAGCTGGTCGAACCTCACCAACGACTTCGTCGCGAAATGCGACATCGCGGTAGGCGGCGTATCGACGACGCTCGAGCGCCAGAAGCGCGTGTTCTTCACGCAGCCGTACGTCGTCGACGGCAAGACGCCGATCGTACGCTGCGCGGATGCCGACAAGTACCAGACCGTCGCGCAGATCGACCGGCCCGAGACGCGCGTGATCGTGAATCCGGGCGGCACCAACGAGCGCTTCGCGAAGCAGTTCTTCACGCACGCGAACCTGACCGTCTTCCCGGACAACGTGACGATCTTCAAGCAGATCCTCGCGGGCAAGGCCGACGTGATGGTGACGGATGCGTCCGAGACGCTGCTGCAGCAAAAGCTGAATCCGGGCCTCTGCTCGGTGCATCCGGACAAGCCGTTCCAGTTCGGAGAGAAGGCGTACATGGTGCCGCGCGGCGATGTCGCGTTCCAGCAGTACGTCGACCAGTGGCTGCATCTCGCGCTGTCCACCGGTGAATATCAGGCGATTTCGGACAAGTGGCTGAAGTAAGCTGACCCGCGCCGCGGCGGCCGATCATGGGCACCGACCCCGCGGCCGCCGCGCGCGCCGTTACACATTGCCGTCGCTGCGCCGGACCTTCCAGCGGCGCAAAACCCGACGAATTGGCCGAATGGCCGACTTCCCCGCATTCCGATCACGTTTCAAAATCTTTCCGACGAATGAATCGTCATGCGCGGTATCGATCGCGCCGTGCACTTTCTCGCGTGAAAATCGGCAATTCATCGCGCCCGATACGCATGAAAAACGCATCGTGCGCATACCTTGAAAACGCGGCGGAAAATATGGGTAAAAATGACCTTTTTCAGGCCCCCGAAAACAGCAAAAAATCCCGGAAAGCCTTATCTGGCGGGCGTTACAACCTGAAACACTTTGTTACCGCGACGGGTCATTAATTCGCCCACAATGGCCTCAACGGTTTCAACACGGATGCGGTCTCGTGTGCCAAGTGTGAGCGGACGCGAAGCGCTGCGAGCCAGTCGGTCACGTACCGAAGCCCTTCCGAGGGGCATCCCTGTTGGAGTCGTTTCCGGCCCCCCGCCGGATTCGGTTTCATCTTTGGTCTCCTCGCGCTAACCCCGTAGCGTGTGGTTTTTAGCGGGCTAATAAGCCCGCTTTTTTTCGTCCATCGAAAACGTAGCGACCCGCAGGCCGCCACGTTTTTCCGGCATTTTCGCGCACCGCACCGTCCCGCTTCACGCAGTCTTCTGCACGTCGAGCTTCAGCTCCTCGATCATCCGCTCGCGCATCACGAACTTCTGCACCTTGCCCGTCACCGTCATCGGCAGCTCGTCGACGAAGCGGATATAGCGCGGAATCTTGTAGTGTGCGATCTGCCCGGTGCAGAACGCGCGCACGTCGTCCTCGGTCATCTGCTCGTCCGCACGCAGCACGATCCACGCGCACAGCTCCTCGCCGTACTTTGCATCGGGCACACCGAATACCTGCGCGCTCTGGATCTTCGGATGGCGGAACAGGAATTCCTCGATCTCGCGCGGATAGACGTTCTCGCCGCCGCGAATCACCATGTCCTTCAGGCGGCCGACGATGTTGCAGTAGCCGTCCGTGTCGAGCGTCGCGAGGTCGCCCGTATGCATCCAGCCGTCGACCAGCACCTCGCGCGTCTTCGCGTCGTCGTCCCAGTAGCCGAGCATCACCGAATAGCCCTTCGTGCACAGCTCGCCCGTCGCGCCGACCGGCACGATGTCGCCGCTCGGATCGACGATCTTCACTTCGAGATGCGGCTGGATGCGGCCGACCGTCGTCGTGCGCTTTTCCAGCGGATCGTCGGTCGAGCTCTGGAACGACACGGGGCTCGTCTCCGTCATCCCGTACGCGATCGTGATTTCGGAAAGATGCATCTGCGACACGACGCGCTTCATCGTCTCGATCGGGCACGGCGAGCCGGCCATGATCCCGGTGCGCAGCGTCGACAGGTCGAATGTCGGGAATGCCGGATGATCGAGCTCGGCGATGAACATCGTCGGCACGCCATGCAGCGCGGTGCAGCGCTCCTCGGCCACCGCCGCGAGCGTCGCCACCGGGTCGAACGCTTCGCCGGGGAACACCATCGCGGCGCCCTTCGACACGCAGGCGAGCACGGCCAGCACCATCCCGAAGCAGTGATAGAGCGGCACCGGGATGCAGAGCGAATCCTGTTCGGTGAAACGCATCGCCATCGCGATCGAGCGCGCGTTGTTGACGACGTTGCGGTGCGTGAGCGTCGCGCCCTTCGGGCTGCCGGTCGTGCCGCTCGTGAACTGGATATTGATCGGATCGTTGGCCGTGAGCGCCGCGCCGATCGCATCGAGCAGCGCCGGATCGACGGCCTGGCGGCCGCGCGCCATCAGGTCCGCGAAGCGGAACATGCCGGCAGGCGCCACCTCGCCCATCGACACGATCGTGCGCAGTTTCGGCACGCGCGCCGCATGCAGGTCGCCCGGCGTCGCGGTCGCGAGCTCCGGCGCGAGGGTCTGCAGCATCTCGACGTACGCGGAGCTCTTGAAGCGCTCGGCCGCGATCACGGCCTTGCAGCCAACCTTGTTCAGCGCGTATTCGAGTTCCGACAGCCGGTAGGCCGGATTGATGTTGACGAGCACCGCGCCGATTCGCGCGGTCGCGAACTGCGTGAGCAGCCATTCGCTGCGGTTCGGTGACCAGATGCCGACGCAGTCGCCCTTCACGATCCCGAGCGCGGCGAGGCCCGCGGCCAGCACATCGACCTCGTTTGCGAACGCGCGCCAGGTCCAGCGCACCTGCTGCTCGCGGAACACGACCGCCGGGCGGTCGGGGAAGCGGCCGGCCGTGTCGAGCAGGAACCGGCCGATCGTCGCGTCGGATAGCGGCACGTCGGTCGCGCCGCGCACGTACGACAGTCCGTTTTCGGGCGCGATCAGCGCCCCCTTGCCAAGGTCTGCTGCCATCGATGTCTCCGTCCGTTTTTGTCTGATCGGCCGCGCGCGCCTGCTGCGCGCCTCCGCCGCAACGATCGCGACGGCCGGCCTCACCGCGGATGATGCCGCGCTCCGCTGACGATACTCTGACATCGAATCGCGGCGGACGGGTGAAATAGCACGACCGGCCGATACGATCCGGCCCGCAAAAAGATGGACGAAATGCAGGCGAAAAAAAAGCAGCCCGAAGGCTGCTTTCTTTCGCGGGATACGCGGCGCGGCTCAGTGCCGGCTGCGGATCTTCGCCAGACGCTGGATCGCCTCGAGCTGCGCCATCGCGGTCGCGAGCTCGGATTGCGCTTTCGCGAGGTCGAGATCCGACTTCGCGTTCTGCAGCGTTTCCTCGGCACGCTTGCGCGCTTCCTCGGCTTTCGCCGCGTCGAGGTCCTTGCCGCGGATCGCGGTATCGGCGAGCACCGTCACGGCGCCCGGCTGCACTTCGAGAATGCCGCCTGCGACGAACACGAATTCGTCGTTGCCGCCCTCGACCTCGATGCGCACCGCACCCGGACGAATCCGGGTAATGAGCGGCGTGTGACCCGGCAGAATGCCCAGCTCACCCGTTTCGCCCGGCAGCGCGACGAATTTCGCCTCGCCCGAGAAGATCTGCTCTTCCGCGCTGACGACGTCTACTTTGATGGTTGCCATATCGACTCCAATCTCATCCACGGGTTGAGCGTATTGCGGCCGGCGCAGGCGGCCGGAATACAAGTCATCACTGACTTATCGTTCCGGCCGGCGCTCGCCGGCTTGCGACTCACTCAGCCCTTACTGGATCTTCTTGGCCTTTTCGAAGGCTTCGTCGATCGTGCCGACCATGTAGAACGCCTGTTCCGGCAGGTGGTCGCACTCGCCGTCGACGATCATCTTGAAGCCACGGATCGTTTCCTTCAGCGGCACGTACTTGCCCGGCGAGCCCGTGAACACTTCAGCGACGTGGAACGGCTGCGACAGGAAACGCTGGATCTTACGCGCACGTGCGACCGACAGCTTGTCTTCCGGCGACAGTTCGTCCATGCCCAGAATCGCGATGATGTCGCGCAGTTCCTTGTAGCGCTGCAGCGTCTGCTGAACGCGACGGGTGATCGAGTAGTGCTCTTCACCGATCACGTTCGGGTCGATCTGGCGCGACGTCGAGTCGAGCGGGTCGACCGCCGGGTAGATACCCAGCGAAGCGATGTCACGCGACAGAACGACGGTTGCGTCCAGGTGGCCGAAGGTGGTTGCCGGCGACGGGTCGGTCAAGTCGTCCGCAGGGACGTACACGGCCTGAACCGACGTAATCGAGCCCTTCTTGGTCGACGTGATGCGCTCTTGCAGCTTGCCCATTTCTTCAGCCAGCGTCGGCTGATAGCCCACTGCCGACGGCATACGGCCGAGCAGTGCCGACACTTCGGTACCGGCCAGCGTGAAACGGTAGATGTTGTCGACGAAGAACAGCACGTCGAGGCCTTCGTCACGGAAGTGCTCGGCCATCGTCAGGCCGGTCAGCGCGACGCGCAGACGGTTGCCCGGCGGCTCGTTCATCTGGCCGTACACCAGCGCGACCTTGTCGAGAACGTTCGAGTCCTTCATTTCGTGGTAGAAGTCGTTCCCTTCACGGGTACGCTCGCCCACGCCCGCGAACACGGAGTAACCGCCGTGTTCCTTCGCGATGTTGTTGATGAGCTCCATCATGTTGACGGTCTTGCCCACGCCTGCACCACCGAACAGGCCAACCTTGCCGCCCTTTGCGAACGGGCAGATCAAGTCGATGACCTTGATACCCGTTTCGAGCAGTTCGGTCGACGGCGACAGTTCGTCGAACGCCGGTGCCTTCTGGTGGATCGAACGCGTCACGTCGCTCTCGATCGGGCCGGCTTCGTCGATCGGACGGCCGAGCACGTCCATGATTCGGCCGAGGGTCGGCTTGCCGACCGGCACCGAGATCGGCTTCGCCGTGTTCTTCACGGTCAGGCCGCGGCGCAGGCCGTCGGATGCACCCAGACAAATGGTACGGACCACGCCGTCACCCAGCTGCTGCTGGACTTCGAGCGTCAGTTCCGAGCCATCGAGAATGAGCGCGTCGTAGATCTTCGGCATGCTGTCGCGCGGGAATTCCACGTCGATAACGGCGCCGATGCACTGTACGATCTTGCCTTCTACCAAAGCAGCAGTACTCATCGCTTTTCCTTTAAATACCTGATTCTTTACTCGCGCAAAGGCGCAGTTGTCGTCCCGGGCGCGCGCTTAAACAGCGGCTGCGCCGCCGACGATCTCCGACAGTTCTTTCGTGATCGCGGCCTGACGGCTCTTGTTGTATACGAGCTGCAGTTCGCTGATCACCGTCTTCGCGTTGTCGGACGCGGCCTTCATCGCGACCATGCGCGCCGATTGCTCGGACGCCATGTTTTCCGCGACGGCCTGGTACACCAGCGCCTCGACGTAACGCACGAGCAGTTCGTCGACGACTGCCTGCGCGTCCGGCTCGTAGATGTAGTCCCACGACGTCGCCGGCGTACCGTCATCGGCTTCGAAGTGGTCCGACGACAGCGGCAGCAGCTGCTCGATCACGGCTTCCTGCTTCATCGTGTTGACGAAGCGCGTGTAAGCGATATAAACCGCCGACAGCTTGCCTTCCGAGTACAGATCGAGCTGCGTCTTCACGGCGCCGATCAGCTTGTCCAGGTGCGGGGTGTCGCCGAGGTGCACGACCTGCGACATCACCTTCGCGCCGAAGCGGTTCAGGAACCCGAGGCCCTTGCCGCCGATCGCGGTGGCTTCGACCTTCTGGCCCTTCTCTTCCAGCTCCTTGAACTTCTGCACCGTCGCACGCAGCACGTTGGTGTTCAGACCACCGCACAGACCCTTGTCCGTCGTGACGAGGATGATGCCGGCCGTCTGCGCGCCGTCGTTCGCCACCATGAACGGGTGACGGTACTCGGGGTTCGCACGGCTCATGTGCGCGGCGATGGCACGGACCTTGTCTGCATACGGACGAGCGGCGCGCATGCGTTCCTGCGCGCGACGCATCTTCGATGCAGCCACCATCTCCATCGCCTTCGTGATCTTGCGCGTGTTCTGCACGCTCTTGATCTTGCCGCGAATTTCCTTCATTCCAGCCATAGCTTGCTCCTTGACCAAGGCGGCGCGGGCGCATCAGCACCCGCGCGGCCTCAGTGTGTCACTCGCGGATCAATAGGCACCGGACTTCTTGAAGGCTTCGATCGCCGAGCGCAGCGCGCCTTCGTCGTCCTTCGAGAGATCCTTGGTGTCTTCGATGCGCTTGATGAGGTCAGCGTGGCTGGTCTTCAGGTTGTCGCGCAGGCCCTTCTCGAACGGCAGCACTTGCTTGACGTCGAGATCGTCGAGGTAGCCGTTGTTCGCGGCGTACAGCGACACGGCCAGTTCCCAGACCTGCAGCGGCTGGTACTGCGGCTGCTTCAGCAGTTCCGTCACGCGGCGGCCGCGCTCGAGCTGCTTGCGGGTCGCTTCGTCGAGGTCCGATGCGAACTGCGCGAATGCGGCCAGTTCACGGTACTGCGCGAGGTCGGTACGGATACCGCCCGACAGCTTCTTCACGACCTTCGTCTGCGCGGCGCCACCGACACGCGACACCGACACGCCGGCGTTGATTGCCGGGCGGATGCCTGCGTTGAACAGGTCGGTTTCCAGGAAGATCTGGCCGTCGGTAATCGAGATCACGTTCGTCGGAACGAACGCGGTCACGTCGCCAGCCTGCGTTTCGATGACCGGCAGTGCCGTCAGCGAGCCGCTCTTGCCCTTCACTTCGCCGTTCGTGAACTTCTCGACGTACTCTTCCGACACGCGAGCCGCACGCTCCAGCAGACGCGAGTGCAGATAGAACACGTCGCCCGGGTACGCTTCACGGCCCGGCGGGCGGCGCAGCAGCAGCGAGATCTGACGGTATGCCCAGGCCTGCTTGGTCAAGTCGTCATAGATGATCAGCGCGTCTTGGCCACGGTCGCGGAAGTATTCGCCCATCGTGCAGCCGGCGTACGGTGCCAGGTACTGCATCGCAGCCGAATCCGATGCCGAAGCGGCGACGACGATCGTGTATTCCATCGCGCCCGTTTCTTCGAGCTTGCGAACCACGTTCATGATCGACGAAGCCTTCTGGCCGATCGCGACGTAGATACAGATCAGGTCCTTGCCCTTCTGGTTGATGATCGCGTCGAGCGCCACCGCGGTCTTGCCGCACTGACGGTCGCCGATGATCAGCTCACGCTGGCCACGGCCGATCGGCACCATCGCGTCGATCGACTTGATGCCCGTCTGCACCGGCTGCGACACCGACTTACGCCAGATCACGCCCGGGGCGATCTTTTCGATCGCGTCGGTCAGCTTCGCGTTGACCGGGCCCTTGCCGTCGATCGGGTTGCCGAGCGCGTCGACCACGCGGCCGACGAGTTCCGGGCCGACCGGGACTTCGAGAATGCGGCCCGTCGTCTTGACGATGTCGCCTTCCGAGATGTGTTCGTATTCGCCGAGAATCACCGCGCCGACCGAGTCGCGCTCGAGGTTCAGCGCGAGACCGAACGTGTTGCCCGGAAACTCGAGCATTTCGCCCTGCATCACGTCCGACAGGCCGTGGATACGCACGATACCGTCGGTCACGGAGATCACGGTGCCCTGGTTGCGAACGTCTGCGCTCGCTTCAAGGCCCTGGATCCGGCTCTTGATCAGCTCGCTGATCTCAGAGGGATTGAGTTGCATTATTCGCTCCTGATAGTCAATTCTGTTGCGTGCCGGCGTGGCGCTCAGGCGGTCAAGGCAGCCTGCATCGATGCGAGGCGCGCGCGAACCGAGGTGTCGAGCACTTCGTCGCCGACCGTCACGCGCACGCCGCCGATCAGCGACGAATCGACTTCGACCGTCGGTTTCAGCTTGCGCTTGAACTTGCGTTCGAGGCCCGAGACGAGACTGTCGAGATCCGCGCCGTTCAGCGGGAACGCGCTCACGATCTCGGCGTCGGCTGCGCCTTCACGTTCGTTCTTGAGCGCCTCGAACTGCTCGGCAATTTCCGGCAGCAGCGCGATGCGATGATTGTCGACCAGCATCTGCACGAAGTTCTTCGCTTCGGCGCCGGCCGCGACTGGCGACTTCACCGCAGCAAGCAGCAACTCGGCTACTTGCGTGCGCGTCACCTTCGGGCTCGACGCGACCGACAGTACTTCCGGCAGACGCGCAACCTGGGCCAGCTCTTGCACGAGCGTGGACCAGGCGGCGATGTCACCGCCCTCGGCCACGCGGAACAGCGCTTCTGCGTAAGGGCGGGCGATGGTTGCAAGTTCGGCCATGATCAGAGCTCGGCTTTCAGTTGATTCAGCAGTTGGGCGTGGGCCGTTTGATCGACTTCGCGCTTCAGGATCTGCTCGGCGCCCTTCACGGCCAGCGCGGCGACTTCGCCACGCAGCGCTTCGCGCGCCTTCACGATTTGCTGTTCTGCTTCCGCCTTCGCCTGGGCGACGATGCGGGCGGCTTCAGCCTGGGCGTTGGCCTTGATTTCCTCGGCGACCGCCTGGGCACGCTTTTCAGCGTCGGCGATGCGCTGCTGGCCGTCGTTGCGGGCCTGCGCGAGTTCCTGGTCCACGCGCTTGTGCGCTGCGTCGAGTTCCGCCTTGCCCTTCTCCGCGGCGGCGAGGCCGTCGGCGATCTTCTTCGAACGTTCGTCGAGGGCGTTGATCAACGGCGGCCACACGAATTTCATCGTGAACCACGCGAGGACCAGGAACACGACCATTTGCGCAAACAGAGTTGCGTTGAGATTCACGGTGTTTCCTTATCTGCTATTCCGGAAAAATGAAACGGTAAGGCGCTCATCGAGTTGCATTCGATCAGCGCCCCAAGTCTCCGTTCCGCCCTGCGCCGGCTCACGCCGGACGCATATTTCCGAGGAACCTTAGCCTGCGAGCTTCGACAGGAGCGGGTTCGCGAACGCGAACAGCATTGCGACACCAACGCCGATCAGGAATGCAGCGTCGATCAGACCAGCCAGCAGGAACATCTTCGTTTGCAGCGGGTTGATGAGTTCCGGCTGACGTGCGCAGGCTTCGATGTACTTGCCACCCATCAGCGCGATACCGATACAGGCGCCGATTGCACCCAGGCCGATGATGATGCCGATACCGATGGCGGTCAGACCCTGGATGTTGGCGATGTAAGCTTGCATGATCACTCCTTTGTGAAAAGACTTGGAACTGAGATTTAAAAAACTAAAACGAAGACTCTTTGTTGCACGCCACGCTTAGTGCGTGTCGTGCGCCTGGCCGAGATACACCAGCGTCAGCATCATGAAAATGAATGCCTGCAACAGAACAATCAGAATGTGGAAGATTGCCCAGACGCTACCCGCGATCACATGACCAACGAAGCCGAGGAACGTTGCGTCGCCACCGAAGCTCCACATGCTGCCGAGCAGGGCGATCAACAGGAACAACAGCTCACCCGCGTACATGTTGCCGAACAGCCGCATGCCGAGCGAAACGGTCTTTGCAACGTATTCGACGATGTTGAGCGCGAGGTTCGGGATCCACAGCGCCGGGTGGCCGCCGAACGGCGCCGACAGCAGCTCATGCGCAAAGCCGCCCGCGCCCTTGATCTTGATGCTGTAGTAGATCATCAGGACGAACACGCCGAGCGCGATGCCGAGCGTGCCGTTCAGGTCGGCCGTCGGGACGATGCGATGGTGGGAAATCACGTCCGACAGACCGAGCAGGCCGATCACGCGGCCCGGCAGGTCGACCGGGAGGAAGTCG
This sequence comes from Burkholderia sp. E168m22, assembly GCF_001319805.1. NCBI lineage: Bacteria > Pseudomonadati > Pseudomonadota > Betaproteobacteria > Burkholderiales > Burkholderiaceae > Burkholderia > Burkholderia sp. E168m22. The sequence goes on along the minus strand of NZ_BBSK01000050.1, from coordinate 88,315 downwards.
AGGGAGTTCATCAGCGCGACCCACACGAACACCGTGAGGGCGAGCGGCGCGATGAAGGTACGATTGCCGTGGACGATGGCCTTCGACTGGTCTTCGACCATTTCGACGAGCATCTCGATCGCGCACTGGAAACGGCCCGGCACGCCCGACGTCGCCTTGCGGGCGGCCAGACGCAGCAGGACGATCGTCACGATGCCGCAAACGATCGACCAGAACAGCGTGTCGAGATTCCAGACGTGAATGTCGAAAATCGACGTCTGATGCGAGGTGGAGAAATTCTGCAAGTGGTGCGCAATGTACTCGGACGGATCCGGACCGCGCGTGCCTTCGCTAGCTGCCATATCGTTAATGCCACCCAAATTGTCGAAAATCGTTTTGCCCCGTTCCGCAACACGCTATTGCGGGAACGGGCCGGTGCGGTTCGTTGTCGAAACCGCACGCTGCTTGTTCCTTACCGCCAGGCCAGCGCGATCCAGTACGTCTTCAGCACGACGAGGTACGTGACGAGGAACGGCACCCAGTGCACGCCGGCCCAGCCGAACGCCACCGCGGTGAACATCCCGATCGTCAGAGCCAGTTTCAGGGCTTCGCCCATCACCCAGCTCATCACGGTGGCCGAGCCACCTGCCTTCAGTCGTGCCACGAATACCGCACTGGGCACCCAGCCGATCGCTCCGCCCAGAAACGCGGATTGCGCAGCGGCGCCCGGCGACTTCGAAAACAGCCACCACGCCAGCGTTGCAACCAGGGACAGGACCACTTGCGCGAACACCACCTTGTAGGGGGTCACGCGCGAGGGCTTGCTCACGTTCGGGCCAAACAGCCTTTCGGCCTCGGCCCGCGTCAGCGGAACGATGTTGTTATCTTGCTGCTCGACATCCCAGTCATCGTCGGATTCACGCCGCGCGCCAACCGCCGAAGCGGTGCGTTGCGTGCGCTGATCATCGTGCCTGTCGTCCGGCGCCTGACCCGCCATCGCAATCTTCCGCAGAATCCTTCAAACCGACCCCAAGCTTTCTGAAAGCTTTCAGGGGTGCCTAGCTAACAAATCCGGGCGATTGTAAGCGATAGTTGCAAGTGATTCAAGGCTTTAGACGCGACAAAAACCTGCATAAAACGACGCCTCATGATGTGAAAAAACGCCCGATTCGACGACGTACGATGACAGTTGTAAGGTCGGTTTTTCGCACCGGTATTTCCTGCGCGAAAAAGTCCGGTGACGGGGTAAATGGCGGGGAAACGATGCCTGATGCGGGCCGGGCGGAAGCGGTACGATCGCCGCGGGGAACGGGCTGCAAGCGAGCCATCTCGAATGACTCGGCGCAACGCGGTGGAACAAGCAACGCACGGTGACCGAGCCATCGCGCGCGACGCGCGAAATTCGCCGGATGTTCGCGCATCGATTCATCCAATCAGTTGTCGCGCCGCCACAGATGTTCGACTGTGAGTTGCGGCACTTATCAACAATCCCCGATCACTGCGCACGCTGTGCGCCCTGCCCGTCACCCGAGCGGCATGCCTGTGCCGCACGCACCGGCTCGCTCAACCGTGCATGAGCAACCACGCACCGAGCGCCGCGCTCGCCAGCGCGAACGGAATCGAAACGAGGTGGAACGGCAGCCACATGCGCGGCTCCTTCGCGAGGCGCACCGCGATCAGGTTCGCGAGCGAGCCGATCGCGAAGCCGAAGCCGCCGACCGATACGCCGAACGCAAGCGCGCGCCAGTCGTGCGTGAACTCCGACAGCAGGATTGCGGCCGGCACGTTGCTGATCACCTGTGACAGCACGGCGCCGGCGGCATAGACGCGCAGCGGCGAATCGAGTTGCGCGTGCGCGATCGCGTCGTGCACGACGGGCAGCGCAGCCGCGCTGCGCAGCACGACGAACATCAGCACGAAGATCAGCAGCAGCAGCCAGTCGATCTTCAGGACTGCGTCACGTTTGACGGCGAACAGCACGATGGCGACACCGACGAGGCCCGGCAGCGGATGATGCGCATCGGCGAGCAGCACGAACGCGGCGAACAGCACGGCCGCGATCAGCGCGTGCATGCGTTGTACGGGCAACGCGGCGGCGTCGCCCGACAAGTCGAGCGGCTTCGCGCGAAACATCAACGCGGTCAGCACGAGCAGCAGCGCCATCAGCGCGAGGGCGAGCGGCCCGAGCGTGACCACGAAACGACCGAACGACACGCCGCTCAACTGCCACAGGAAAAGATTCTGCGGGTTGCCGAGCGGTGTCGCGACGGACCCCGCGTTGACGGCCAGCGCGACGACGATCACGAGCCGCCGGAACGGCAGCGGTGTCAGCGCGCGCAGCGACACCATCAACGGCACGACGACGAACAAGGCGACGTCATTGGTGAGCCACATCGACAGCACGGCGGCGAAGCCGACGAGCAGCATCGCGAGCCCGCGTTCGGAATGCACGTGATGCACGATGCGATGCGCGAGCCACATCAGGCAGCCGGACAGCTCGAGCGCCTTGGTCAGCATCAGCAGGCCCCCAAGCGTCGCGACCGTCTGCCAGTCGACGCGATCGGCCAGTACCGAAAATGGTTGCGGACGCACCCATTGCAGCACGATCAGCCCAAGCGCGAGCACCGACAGCACCGGTTCCTGCGCAAGCCAGCCGAGCCACCGGCGCGGTGCCGGTGCCCCCGTTTCCTCCATACCTGCCCCGTTATTCTTCTGTTGCGACGTTGCCGCGCAGCCGCGCGAGAATGCCTTCGAGCGCATCGAGGTTGCCGAAGTCGATCAGCACCTGCCCTCGCCCGCGGCGGCCGAGCTTGATCTTCACCGTCGACGCGAGCAGGTCCGACAACTCCTCTTCGAGGCGACGCGTATCGCGGCCGCCATCGTCCTTCGCACGCGCCTTCACGGCCGGCGCTTCCTTCGTCGTGTGCGAGACGAGCTTCTCGGTCTCGCGCACCGACATGCGCTTGTTGACCACCTGATGCGCGAGCGTGATCTGCGTGGCCGCGTCGACCGCGAGCAGCGCGCGTGCGTGCCCCATGTCGAGATCGCCGGCCAGCAGCATCGTCTGCACCGGCGATGCGAGGTTCAGCAGGCGCAACAGGTTCGATACCGCGCTGCGCGAACGACCGACCGATTCGGCCGCCTGTTCGTGCGTGAAACCGAACTCGTCGAGCAGGCGCTGGATACCGTGTGCCTCTTCGAGCGGATTCAGATCCTCGCGCTGGATGTTCTCGATCAGCGCCATCGCGGCGGCAGCCTGATCGGATACGTCCTTCACGAGCACCGGCACTTCATCGAGACCGGCCAGGCGCGCCGCACGAAAACGCCGCTCGCCCGCGATGATCTCGTATTTGTCTGATGAAATGGGCCGTACCAGGATCGGCTGCATCACGCCCTGCGCGCGAATGCTGGCCGCGAGCTCCTGCAGGCTGCCCTCGTCCATCCGCGTGCGCGGCTGGTACTTGCCGGCCTGCAGCTTGCCGAGCGCGAGCGTGTTCGGTGCCCCTTCGATCTTCACCGCTTCGGTGATATCGGCACTGCCGCCGAGCAGCGCTTCGAGGCCACGTCCCAAGCCCTTCTTCTTTGGTACCGCGTTCATGTCTTTCTTCCTCGCTTCGCTCATGTCCGGATCACGACACCTCGAACGCGCGCACGCGCTCGATCATCTCGGCACCGAACTGGATATACGCTTGCGCACCGCGCGAACTGCGGTCGAACACGACGCCCGGCAACCCGTAACTGGGCGCTTCGGCCAGGCGCACGTTGCGCGGAATCACCGCGTCGAACACCTTGTCGCCGAAGTGCGCTTTCAGTTGATCGGAGACTTGCTGCTGCAGCGTGATGCGCGGATCGAACATCACGCGCAGCAAGCCGATGATCTTCAGGTCGCGATTCATGTTCGCGTGAACCTGCTTGATCGTATTGACGAGGTCCGACAGCCCTTCCAGCGCGAAGTACTCGCACTGCATCGGGATCACGACGCCATGCGCCGCGCACAGGCCGTTCAGCGTCAGCAGCGACAGCGTCGGCGGGCAATCGATCAGCACGAAATCGTAGTCGTCGGCCACGCGCTCGAGCGCGGCCTTCAGGCGGCGCTCGCGGTTGTCGATGCTGATCAGTTCGATCTCCGCGCCGGACAGTTCACGGTTCGCGGGAAGCACGTCGTAGGTGACGCCTTCCGGACGCACGCGCGCATCGGCCACCGACACGCCGTCGACCAGCACTTCGTACACGGTCGCTTCGCAGGCGGCCTTGTCGATCCCGCTGCCCATCGTCGCGTTGCCCTGCGGGTCGAGATCGATCAACAGGACTCGTTGCTCCTGCGCTGCAAGGCTTGCGGCGAGATTGACCGATGTCGTCGTCTTGCCGACGCCCCCCTTCTGGTTCGCAACGCAGAAGATCTTTGCCATCGTTGGTGTGTTCCCTTTACCTTCAAACAAACGGCGCGCTACCGCGCGCCTTCAATTCGCGTCGTCGACGGCCACTTCGAACAGATGTCGCTCCGCATCGAGCATCGGCACCGCCAGCCGGATCGTCTGCGTGACACGGCTGCCTTCCGGCAACCGCGCAATCTCGTCGTCCGGATGAACGCCCTTCATCGCCCAGATCGAACCGCCCGGCGCGACCAGATGTCGAGCAAGTTTAACGAAGTCGGATAGATCCGCGAAAGCGCGGGATACGATCATGTCGAATTTTTCCGGCACTTCGACACCCGGCTGCAGCGATTCGACCCGCCCGGTGACCACCGACAGGTTCGCGAGCTTCAGCTCTGCGCGCATCTGCGTCTGGAAGGCAGACTTCTTCTGCACGATATCGTTCAGCGTGACCTGCCAGCCCGGCTCGACGATCGCGAGCACGATACCGGGCAGCCCGCCGCCCGAGCCGACGTCGAGCACGCGCGCCGACGTACGGCCGCGCAGATGCGGGACGATGGAAAGCGAATCGAGAATGTGCTGGATCAGCATCTGCTTCGGGTCGCGGATCGCGGTCAGGTTGTAGACCGCGTTCCACTTGCCGAGCAGCGCGACATAGTCGAGCAGCTGGTTGCGTTGTGTATCCGTCAGCGTGAGGTCGAGCGCCGCCGTACCTTCGACGAGCATCCCTTCCAGTACGTCCCGATTAACCGCCGGCGCGCGACGCGCCGTCATTGTTGCGTCGGGACGGCGCCGTCCCCCTGCTCCGCGGCCTCTGCGGCCGTACCGTTACGGCGGCCCAGGCCACGACGCTTCAGGTGCACCATCAGCAGCGAGATTGCCGCCGGTGTGACGCCCGAGATACGCGACGCCTGCCCGATCGTTTCCGGCCGGAATTCGTTGAGCTTCTGGCTCACCTCGAATGACAGGCCGCGCACTTCGCGGTAATCGATACCGTCCGGCAGGCGCGTGTTCTCGTTCGCGTCGTTGCGCTCGATTTCCGATGCCTGGCGCTCGATATAGCCCTGATACTTGATGCCGATCTCGACCTGCTCCTTGATCTGCTCGAGCAGCACCGGATCGTCCGCCAGCGGCTCTGCGGGGCCGCACTCGCCGCCCTTCAGTCCGCACACGCCGTCGTAACTCACGCCCGGCCGACGCAGCAGTTCGGCGAGGCTGTACTCGTGATCGATCGCCTTGCCGAGCAATGCCGTCGCCTCTTCCGCCGGCAGCGTCTTCGGCGTGACCCAGGTCGACTTCAGGCGTTCGGTTTCACGTGAAACAGCGTCGCGCTTCCGGCTGAATGCGTCCCAACGCGCGTCGTCGACGAGCCCCAGCTCGCGGCCGACTTCGGTCAGACGCATGTCGGCATTGTCCTCGCGCAGGCTCAGGCGATACTCGGCGCGGCTCGTGAACATGCGGTACGGCTCGGCCACGCCGCGCGTGACGAGATCGTCGACCAGCACGCCCAGATAGGCCTGATCGCGACGCGGGCACCACGCATCCTTCTCCTGCACGTAGCGGCCCGCATTGAGGCCGGCCAACAGCCCCTGCGCGGCCGCTTCTTCGTAGCCGGTCGTGCCGTTGATCTGGCCCGCAAAGAACAGCCCGTTGATCGCCTTCGTCTCGAGCGACGCCTTCAGCGCACGCGGGTCGAAGTAGTCGTACTCGATCGCGTAGCCGGGGCGCAGGATGTGCGCGTTCTCGAGGCCCCGCATCGAATGCACGAGCTCGAGTTGGACATCGAACGGCAGGCTGGTCGAGATCCCGTTCGGGTAGAACTCGTGGGTCGTCAGCCCTTCCGGCTCGAGGAAGATCTGGTGCGACTCCTTCGAGGCGAACCGGTGGATCTTGTCCTCGATCGACGGGCAATAGCGCGGCCCGACGCCTTCGATCACGCCTGTATACATAGGCGAACGGTCAAGACCGCCGCGAATAATGTCGTGCGTGCGCTCGTTCGTATGCGTGACCCAGCACGGCAGCTGCTGCGGATGCTGCTCCGCGCGGCCCAGGAACGAGAACACAGGGATCGGATCGAGGTCGCCCGGCTGCTCGTCCAGCTTCGAGAAGTCGATCGTGCGGCCGTCGATACGCGGCGGCGTACCGGTCTTCAGCCGGCCCTGCGGCAGCTTCAGCTCCTTCAGGCGCGACGACAGCGACACGGCCGCCGGATCGCCCGCGCGACCGCCCGTGTAGTTGTTCAGGCCGACGTGGATCTTGCCGTCGAGGAACGTACCGGCCGTCAGCACGACCGCGCGAGCGCGGAAGCGGATGCCGATCTGCGTGACGGCGCCGACCACGCGGTCGCCTTCGACCATCAGGTCGTCGACAGCCTGCTGGAACAGCCACAGGTTCGGCTGATTTTCGAGCCGATGGCGGATTGCGGCCTTGTACAGGATGCGATCCGCCTGTGCGCGGGTCGCGCGCACGGCCGGGCCTTTCGACGAATTGAGAATCCGGAACTGAATACCGCTTTCGTCCGTCGCGGCGGCCATTGCGCCGCCGAGCGCATCGACTTCCTTGACCAGATGGCCCTTGCCAATGCCGCCGATCGACGGATTGCAGCTCATCTGCCCCAGCGTTTCAATGTTGTGGGTCAGCAGCAGTGTCTTCGCGCCCATACGGGCCGACGCCAGCGCGGCTTCCGTGCCGGCATGGCCGCCACCGACGACGATGACGTCAAATTCTGTGGGAAAAAGCATGGTGGATTCCGTACGCGGAGCTGCGCACGAACCTATCAGAGAAATGTATGGGCCGAATTATAGCGGGTTCGCTTTTCACCCGAAGGCCATCCGAATGGTAGGGCCTGTGCATTTGGGCGTTTTTTTCGCTGTGAGCGAGCGGATTTGTCGTTCCGAGCCGCCGTGGCAATGCTTCGCGCGGTTCAATGCACATCTTCGCGCCTGTGCAAAAACCGGAGTACTAGCCCCCAACAGGCGTGGAACGCCTGACTCGACCCGGCGCCTGTGCCCGGCACAAGAGGCGAACGCGATACCCTGTGCCCCTCATCCACACAGCATTTCTGTCGATTGTCCGGGCGCTTATCCACCGAGATGCGGTGCGTCGCCCAGCCTGCGGGGGCCTAACAGCCGGCACCGCACAGCGCTTCCGATTGTTCCCGCATGACTTATCCCCGGCCTTGAACCGTCGAAGCCTCGACACTCGTGGCTCACAAACAAAAGCGGCGTGTTTCACGTGAAACACGCCGCCCGTTTCCCGCCCACCGCGTCACCAATCAAGCCGTCTTCTTCGCCAACCCCAGATACGTCTCGATCACCTGCGGATTCTGCGCAAGCTCGGCCGCCGGCCCTTCCAGCGCAAACTCGCCCGTCTCCAGCACGTAGCCGTAGTCCGAGATCTGCAACGCAGCCCGCGCGTTCTGTTCGATCAGCAGCGTCGCCACGCCCGTACCGCGCAACGCGCTGATGATATGAAAGATCTCCTTCACGATCAGCGGCGCCAGCCCGAGGCTCGGCTCGTCGAGCATCAGCAGGTCGGGCTTGCCCATCAGCGCACGGCCGACCGCCAGCATCTGCCGCTCGCCGCCGGACAACGTGCCGGCCGCCTGCCTGCGGCGCTCCTTCAGCCGCGGAAACAGCGCGAACACGTGATCGAGCTGATCGAGGAAGTTCGATTCCCCCGCCTGCTTGCGCCGATACGCGCCCAGCACGAGGTTGTCTTCGACCGTCATCGTGCTGAACAGCTCGCGCTTCTCCGGTACGAGGCACATGCCGCGGGCGACACGCTGCTCGACCGGCAACGCGCCGACGTCGTTGCCGCGATACACGACCGCGCCCGACGCATGCCCCGTTACCGGCAGCGCCCCCATGATCGCGTTCAGCAGCGTCGATTTACCGGCGCCATTCGGGCCGATCACGCTGACGATCTGCCCCGCCCCGACCTTGATTGCGGCCCCGTGCAGCGCCTCGACCTTCCCGTACCGCACCGCCAGCCCGCGCACTTCGAGAATCGGCATCGTCGTGTCCGTCATCACTCCACCCCGCCCAGATACGCTTCCAGCACGGCCGGGTCCTGCTGCACATCCTGCGGCAGCCCTTCCGCGATCCGCGTGCCGAATTCCATCACCACCAGCCGGTCGGTGAGATTCATCACGAAATCCATGTCATGTTCCACGAGCAACACGCTCATGCCTTCGGCCTTCAGCCGCCGCAGCAGGTCGGCGAGTTGCTGTTTCTCCTGGTAACGCAGCCCCGCGGCCGGTTCGTCGAGCAACAGCAGCGTCGGATCGCAGCACAGCGCCCGCGCGATTTCGAGAATCCGCTGCTGGCCGAGCGCGAGACTGCCTGCTTCGTCGTACATGTGCTTCTCGAGCCCGACGCGGCGGATCTGGCGCGCGGCTTCGGCCAGCAACTGCGCTTCCTCGTGCGCATTGAGCCGCGCGATGCTGCGCCACACGCCGGTATGACCACGCAGGTGGGCGCCGATCGCGACGTTCTCGAGCACCGTCATCGCCGGCAACAGCTTCACGTGCTGGAACGTGCGACCGATGCCGCGGCGCACGATCTGACGCGACGTCAGCCCGTCGATGCGCTCGCCACGGAACGTGATCGCACCGCCAGTGGGCCTCAGCACCCCGGTCACGAGGTTGAACGTGGTCGACTTGCCCGCGCCGTTCGGGCCGATCAGCCCGATGATCTGCCCCGCTTTCACGTCGAAGCTGACGTCGTTGACGGCCACCAGCCCGCCGAACTGCTTGCGTGCGTTGTCGACGACCAGCAGAGGCTCGCCGGCCACGGGTTTCGCGCGCTGCGGCAGCGGGTCGGCCTGCTCCGGCACATGCGCGCGCGGTCCGCGCGGGAACAGCCTCGCGACGAACGGCCATACGCCCTGGCGCGCGTACTGCAGCAGCAGCACCATCAGCACGCCGAACACGATGATTTCGAAGTTGCCTTCCGAGCCGAGCAGCTTCGGCAGCAGCGTCTGCAGGTAGTCCTGCAGGACGGTCAGGATCGCGGCGCCGAGCACCGCGCCCCACACGTGCGACACGCCGCCCACCACGGCCATGAACAGGAATTCGATCCCGTGGTTCAGGCCGAACGGCGTCGGGTTCACCGCGCGTTGCAGGTGCGCGTACAGGAAGCCCGATACCGCCGCGAGCACGGCTGCGTAGACGAAGATCACGACGCGCATCCACGCGGTGTTCACGCCCATCGCCTCGGCCATCACGCCGCCGCCGCGCAGCGCGCGGATCGCGCGACCCGGGCGGCTGTTCAGCAGATTCTGTACCGACACGATCGCGGCCAGCACCACGGCCCAGATCAGGAAATACAGGCTGCGGCCGCTCTCGAGCACGATGCCGAACAGGTTCAGCGCCGGAATCCCGTTGATCCCGTCGTACTTGCCGAGCAGTTCGAGGTTGCCGAACAGGTAGAACAGCGCGAGGCCCCACGCGATCGTACCGAGCGGCAGGAAATGCCCGGACAGCCGCATCGTCACGGCGCCGAGCACGAGCGCGACGAGCGCCGTCAGCACGACGCCGACGATCAGCGCGAGCCACGGCGACACGCCGTAGCGTGTCGTCAGGAACGCAGTCGCATACGCGCCGATGCCGACGAACGCGGCCTGCCCGAAACTCGTCATCCCGCCGACGCCCGTCAACAGCACGAGCCCGATCGCGACGATCGCGTACAGGCCGATGTAGTTCAGCAGCGTGATCCAGTACTCCGGTACCTGGAGCGCGCCGGGTAGCACCGGCAGCGCGAACAGCACCACGAGAAACAGCCAGAAGGTCTTGTTGCGTACCATCGTCTTCATCGCGTCACTCCTCTTCCTCTTCCGCATGCGGCGTCACGAAGCTCCGCCACAGCAGCACCGGAATGATCAGCGTGAACACGATCACCTCCTTGTAGGCGCTCGCCCAGAACGACGAATACGATTCGAGCACGCCGACGAGCAGCGAGCCGGCGGCCGCGAGCGGATAGCTGACGAGCCCGCCGATGATCGCGCCGACGAAGCCCTTCAGCCCGATCAGGAAGCCCGAGTCGTAGTAGATCGTCGTCAGCGGGCCGACGAGGATCCCCGACAGCACGCCGAGCCCCGCCGCGAACGTGAACGCGAGCCGCCCGGCTTCGGTCGTGCCGATGCCGACGAGCCGCGCGCCGAGCCGGTTCACCGAGGTCGCGCGCAGCGCCTTGCCGGCGATCGTGCGGCCGAAGTACACGTAGAGCGCACCGATCAGCACGAGCGCCGTGACGACGACCAGGACGCTCTGCACCGACACAGTCATGCTGCCGATCGCGAGCGACGCGTCCGAGAACCCGTTGGTGCGCGAGCCTTCCGCGCCGAACATCACGAGGCCGAGGCCGACCATCGCGAAATGGACGGCCACCGACACGATCAGCAGCAGCAGCGTCGTGCCTTCGGCGATCGGCTGGTACACGAGCCGGTAGACGAACGGCCCCATCGGCACGACGATCGCGAGCGTCAGCGCGATCTGCGCGAGCATCGGCATCGGCTGCGCGGTGAAGCTGCGCGTGATCGCGAACACCGCGAGCGGCAGCAGGATGTAGCGGCTGCCGAGCGTCGCGAGCGTGCGGCCGAGCTGATGGCGGCGTTCGCGATGCCGGATCAGGCCGCCGACTTCGAGCAGGAAGCACGCGATGCCCATCACGAACAGCAGCCAGCAGGTGGCGGGGAATTTCTGCGCCTGCAACGCGGCGAGCGTCAGCGCACCGTAGGCGACGAACTCGCCCTGGGGAATGAAGATCACCCGCGTGACGGAAAACACCAGCACGAGCGCCAGCGACAACAATGCATAAATGGCGCCGGTCGTGATGCCGTCTTGCGCGAGGATCGCCGCAATCGAGAGATCCATACGTTTCGTGTATCGAGAGAAGGCTGCGGAGAAACGAAAGGCGGAAACGGCCGGGACGCGCGCGACGCGATCGGCACGTCGCGCGCCATGCGGCGGGCCCCGGTGGTTCCAGGCGGCACGGCGGCGGCCATGAGGCGCACCACCCTGCCGACGGCACACGCGGCGCCGTTCGCGCCGCGCATGCCGGTTTCACGTGATGCTTACTCGGCCTGCAGCTTCCACTTGCCGTCGACGATCTGCACCATCACGCGCGCACGCGTGTCGAAGCCATTGTGATCGGTCGCCGTCATGTTGATCACGCCATGCGAGACCGGCAGATCCTTCACGCTTTCGAGCGACGCGCGCAGCGCTTCGCGGAACGCCTCGGTGCCCGGCTGGCCCTTCTTCAGCGCTTCCGGGATCGCCCGCTGCAGCAGCAGGCCCGCATCCCACGCATGGCCGCCGAACGTCGACAGCGAACCCGCGCCGTAGGCCTTCTCGTACGCGGCCTTGTAGCCGAGCGCCGGCTTCTTCACCGGATTCGAGTCGGGCAGCTGGTCGGTCACGAGCACGGGGCCGGCCGGCAGGATCTCGCCTTCGCAATCCTTGCCGCACACGCGCAGGAAATCGTTGTTCGCGACGCCGTGCGTCTGGTACACCTTGCCCTTGTAGCCGCGCTCCTTCAGCGTCTTGGCCGGCAGCGCCGCCGGCGTGCCGGAGCCGGCGATCAGCACCGCATCCGGGTTCGCGCCCAGCAGCTTCAGCACCTGCCCCATCACCGACGCGTCGGTCCGGTTGTAGCGCTCGTTCGACACGAGCTTCAGCCCGTTCTTCGCGGCCGCCGCGTCGAACGTCTTGTACCAGCTGTCGCCGTACGCATCGGCGAAGCCGATGAAGCCGACCGTCTTCACGCCGTGCTTGGCCATGTAGCCGGCGATCGCGTCGGCCATCAGCTGGTCGTTCTGCGGCACCTTGAACATCCATGCGCGCTTCGCGTCCATCGGCGCGATGATCTGCGCGCTCGCCGCGAGCGAGATCGCCGGCGTCTTGCCCTGCGACACGGGATCGAGCATCGCGAGCGAATTCGGCGTGACGGACGAGCCGATGATCGCGTCGACGTGGTCCTCGTCGATCAGCTTGCGCACGTTCTGCACCGCGCGGCTCGTGTCGGACGCGTCGTCCAGCACGATGTACTGCACGCTCTTGCCCGCGATTTCCTTCGGCAGCAGCGCGATCGTGTTCTTTTCCGGAATCCCGAGCGACGCGGCCGGGCCGGTAGCCGACAGCGTCACGCCGATCTTCACCTGCGCCGACGCCGTGGCCGCCGCACACACGAGACCCGCGGCAAGCAGGGCCTCCATCCATCGATTCATCTTCATTTACGTTGTCTCCAAACGCTGCTCGAAAAAACCACGGTCGCTCGGGCGGCTCCCCGTTCCCAAACAAGTTAATATATTAATTATTGCGTTCATCCGCGCCATGCTCGTTTTCCCGTGAAACGCCGCACCCATGCGTCGCACGCCAGTCGAAACGGTCATTCGACCATCACGATGCGCAGCAGCAATGTCGTCAGGATGAAGCAGACAGAAAAATGCGGAATCGCGAGGAAAATCGGTGCGTGCGCAACGATGGCGGGAACGCCCGCCGTGCCGGCCCGAGGCGGCCGACCACGCGTGTGATGAAACGTCGGAAAGCCGGCGGCTCATGAGAATGCGGATACGGATGCGAACGCAACGACATTCAATGGCATCGGAGCACGCATACAGGCCGCAAAACGGCTCGGTAAAGCCGCGCCGACCATTGCCCCACCCCGCGACGAGCGAACGGCGCCAGCCGCCCTTCCTGCCCCTAACCATCGTCCCGCGCTGCTCATCCAACCGTACTCCCTCTTCTGCATTTTGCTTGTAGGAGAACTGCCGACCGTTTTCCCGACCGCTCGGTCGGCGAAAGCTGAGTGTAACGGACGCGTTTCGCGCACGCCAACCGGGTAAGCCCGGACAGCAGGTACGCGAAGGCGCTGTCTGCAAACGAATTACTGGAACGGAAAAACGGAGAACGCGGCGAAGCGCGGAAAGACGCGGTGCGAACGCAAACGCGGAAGATGGCCGTCACGCGGGCCGATGCACCATCGAGGGAATCCGTGCACGCAAATGAAAAAGCGCTGTTGGATTCCGTCCAACAGCGCTTTGGGGTCCGGGCACTTGGTGCCTCGATTGTCTCCTCGTTCTCCACCTGCAAATTCGTTTCGCGGTGCATCAGAACTAAGGTGAATCTTAAAGAGGCTTAAGCACCACGACAACTTAGCATTTACCCCTATGGTGCATCGCCGCACGAAAATGGGGCACCAATCTGCCGCGCGGTGACGGCCCGAGCCCGCCGCAGCGCCCTTCCCGCGCATGCCGGATGGTGCTTCGCATCAACGCGCGGGCCACGCGCCGCAGGTTCACGACGAGGCCCTGAGCGGCTTGATCCGCGCGACCATCTCGCCGACGATGCCGCGCCGGAACGCCAGCACGCATGCGATGAAGATCAGCCCGGTGACGATCGTCGCCGATTCGCCGAGCGAATGGAACCACGCGACGCCCGTCGTCGACGCGAGCCATTCGCCGATGTCGCCGAGCCGGTCTTCCAGCGCGACGATCAGCGCGGCGCCGAGCAGCGGCCCGAACAGCGTGCCCATCCCGCCGACGAGCGTCATCAGTACGACGAGGCCCGACATCGTCCAGTACGCGTCCGATAGCGTCTCGAAGCCGAGCACCAGCACCTTCAGCGAGCCGGCCAGCCCCGCGAGCCCGGCCGACAGGATGAACGCGAGCAGCTTGAAGCGGTCGGTGTCGTAGCCGAGCGAGATCGCGCGCGCTTCGTTCTCCTTGATGGCGACGAGCACCTGGCCGAACGGCGAATGGACGACCCGCACGATGAACGCGCACGCGGCCACGACCACCGCCAGCACGACGTAGTACAGCGCGACGTCGTTCGACAGGTCGAGCAGCCCGAACAGGCGGCCGCGCGGCACGCCCTGCAGGCCGTCCTCGCCGTGCGTGAACGGCGCCTGCAAATAGATGAAGTAGACCATCTGCGCGAACGCGAGCGTGATCATCGCGAAGTAGATGCCCTGCCGGCGGATCGCGAACAGCCCGACGACGAGCCCGAGCACCGTCGCGGCGACGGTGCCGGCCAGCACGCCGAGCTCCGGCGTGAAACCGAGCGTCTGCATCGAATAGCCGGTCGCATAGCCGGCCGTCGCGAGGAACATCGCATGGCCGAACGACAGCAGCCCCGTATAGCCGATCAGCAGGTTGAACGCCGCCGCGAACAGCGCGAACGCGAGCACCTTCATCACGAACACCGGATACGCGCCGATGAACGGCGCGGCGAGCAGTGCGGCGAGCAGCACGCCGTAGAGCACTTTTCTCTGCATCATTTTTCCTTGCCGAAGAGGCCCGCCGGGCGGAACAGCAGCACGATCGCCATGATCACGAACACGACGGTGGCCGACGCTTCGGGATAGAACACGCGCGTGAAGCCCTCGATCACGCCGAGCAGCAGGCCCGTGACGATCGAGCCGAGGATCGAGCCCATCCCGCCGATCACGACCACCGCGAACACGGTGATGATCATCGGCTGGCCCATCAGCGGCGACACCTGGATCACCGGCGCGGCCAGCACGCCCGCGAACGCGGCGAGCGCGACGCCGAAGCCGTAGGTGAGCGTGATCATCATCGGCACGTTCACGCCGAACGCCTCGACGAGCTTCGGGTTCTCGGTGCCGGCACGCAGATACGCGCCGAGCCGTGTCTTCTCGATCACGAACCAGGTGGCGAGGCACACCGCGAGCGATGCGACGACGACCCACGCGCGATAGTTCGGCAGGAACATGAAGCCGAGGTTGGTCGCGCCGGACAATTGCGACGGCACGTCGTACGGCTGGCCCGACGATCCGTAGATCGACCGGAACACGCCTTCGACGACCAGCGTGAGGCCGAACGTGAGCAGCAGCCCGTACAGGTGATCGAGCTTGTACAGCCAGCGCAGCATCGAGCGCTCGATCGCGATCCCGAACGCGCCGACGAGCACGGGCGCGAGCACGAGCATCGCCCAGTACGGCAGCCCGAAATACGACAGGCCCATCCACGCGAGCATCGCACCCAGCATGAACAGCGCGCCGTGCGCGAAGTTGATCACGTTGAGCAGCCCGAAGATCACCGCGAGCCCGAGGCTCAGGATCGCGTAGAACGAGCCGTTGACGAGCCCGAGCAGCAACTGGCTCAGCATCGCCGGCAACGGAATGCCAAAGATGTCCATCGACTTAGCCGTCAGAATGAGTTTCGTTGCGTGCGCAACGTTCCTGCATCGCGCACGCGGGCGGCGCAGCGGGCACATCGCTGCAGCCGCCACCATGCGACGCGCCCGTGCGCGCCGCTACGCGATGCCTACTTCCACAGCGCGCAGCGCGTTTCCTGCTTGGTGCCGAACGCCTGGTCGCCCGGAATCGTCGCGAGCACCTTGTAGTAGTCCCACGGCTCCTTCGATTCGGACGGCTTCTTCACTTCCATCAGGTACATGTCGTGGATCATGCTGCCGTCCTGACGGATGTAGCCCTTCGCGTAGAAGTCGCTGATCTTGATCTTCTTCAGCTCGGCCATCACCTTGTCGGAGTCGGTCGTCCCGGCGGCCTGCACGGCCTTCAGGTAGGTCGTAACCGACGAGTAGTCGGCCGCCTGCAGGCTCGACGGCATCTTCTTCATCTTGCCGAAGTAGCGCTGCGCCCACTGGCGCGACGCCGCGTCGCGGTTCCAGTACCAGCTGTCGGTCAGCACGAGGCCCTGCGTCGTCTCGAGGCCGAGGCTGTGCACGTCGTCGATGAACATCAGCAGCGCGGCGAGCTTCATCGTCTTCGTGATGCCGAATTCCTTCGCGGCCTTGATCGAGTTGATCGTGTCGCCGCCCGCGTTCGCGAGGCCGAGGATCTGCGCCTTCGACGATTGCGCCTGCAACAGGAACGACGAGAAATCCGACGCGGACAGCGGGTGACGCACCGCGCCGAGCACCTGGCCGCCGTTCGCCTTCACGACGTCCGACGTGTTCTTCTCGAGCGCCTTGCCGAACGCGTAGTCGGCCGTCAGGAAGAACCAGCTCTTGCCGCCCTGCTTCACCACCGCCGAGCCGGTGCCCTTCGCGAGCGCCATCGTGTCGTACGCGTAGTGGACCGTGTACGGCGTGCACTGCTCGTTGGTCAGCGTGTCGGCGCCCGCGCCGATGTTGATGTAGACCTTCTTCTTCTCGGCCGCGACCTGGTTCATCGACAGCGCGGTGGCCGAGTTCGTGCCGCCGACCAGCAGATCGAGGCCGCCGCGGTCCATCCATTCGCGCGCCTTCGACGCGGCGATGTCGGCCTTGTTCTGGTGGTCGGCATAGACGACCTCGATCGGCTTGCCGAGCACCTTGCCGCCGAAGTCCGCGACCGCCATGCGGATCGCCTCGAGACCGCCCTGCCCGTCGATATCCGCGTAAAGCCCCGACATGTCGGTGATGAAGCCGATCTTCACGGTATCCGCCGCGTGGGCGGCGCCGGCGGTGAGCGCGGCGGTCGCGAGCGCGAGACAGGCCTGTGCGAGGGTCTTCATTTTCATTGACGTCTCCTGTTGTTCTGATGCGTTGTGGTTGTTCGAGGGCCGCCACGGCTAGCGGCAAGGGAAACGGGGCGGCGTCACACCCCGAGCAGGTCGTGCAGCGTCGGCATCTTGCCTTCCAGTTCGGAGGCGCGGAAATGCTCGACGATGCTGCCGTGCTCCATCACGTAGAAGCGGTCGGCGAGCGGCGCGGCGAAGCGGAAATTCTGCTCGACCATCACGATCGTATAGCCGCGCGCCTTCAGCGCGACGATCATCCGTGCGAGCGCCTGGACGATCACCGGCGCGAGGCCTTCGGAGATTTCGTCGAGCAGCAGCAGGTTCGCGCCGGTGCGCAAGATCCGCGCGACCGCGAGCATCTGCTGCTCGCCGCCCGACAGCCGCGTGCCCTGGCTCTGCCGGCGCGACGCGAGGTTCGGGAACATCGCGTAGATCTCGTCGAGCGACATCGCGTGCTCGCGCGGCCCGATCAGCGGCGGCAGCATCAGGTTCTCCTCGCACGACAGGCTCGAGAAGATCCCGCGCTCCTCCGGGCAGTAGCCGATGCCGAAATGCGCGATGCGATGCGTCGCGAGGCCGATCGTCTCGTGGCCCGCGACCTTGATCGACCCGCTGCGGCGTCCCGTGAGGCCCATGATCGCGCGCAGCGTCGTCGTGCGGCCCGCGCCGTTGCGGCCGAGCAGCGTGACGACCTCGCCGCGATGCACGGTCAGGTCGACACCGTGCAAGATGTGGGATTCCCCGTACCAGGCCTCCAGGCCCGTGATCTCCAGCGCAGGCGTACCGCTCTCGACGCCGCTCAATTCGCGTTCCTCCCGTTCGCTGTGCTTCATGCGTGCGCCCCCGCGAGCGCCGCGTCGGCGCTGCCCATGTAGGCCTCGATGACGAGCGGATTCTTCGACACTTCCGCATACGAGCCTTCGGCCAGCACCTCGCCGCGTTGCAGGACGGTGATCGTGTCGGAGATCCCCGCGATCACGTTCATGTTGTGTTCCACCATCAGGATCGTGCGGCCGCTCGCGACCTTCTTGATCAGCGCGGTCACGCGGTCGACGTCCTCGTGGCCCATCCCCTGCGTGGGCTCGTCGAGCAGCATCAGTTCGGGCTCCATTGCCAGCGTCGTCGCGATCTCGAGCGCGCGCTTGCGGCCGTAGGCCAGCTCGACGGTCGGCACGTGCGCGAAATCGGTGAGACCGACCTGCGTGAGCAGGTCCATCGCGCGATCGTCGAGCCGCTTCAGCGTGCGTTCGCTGCGCCAGAAATGGAATTCGGTGCCGAGCGCGCGCTGCAGGCCGATGCGCACGTTCTGCAGCGCGGTCAGGTGCGGGAACACGGCCGAGATCTGGAACGAGCGGATGATGCCGCGCCGCGCGACCTGCGCGGGCCGCTCGTCGGTGATGTCGATGCCGTTGAAGACGATCTGGCCGGCCGTCGGCGTCAGAAATTTGGTGAGGAGGTTGAAACAGGTGGTCTTGCCCGCGCCGTTCGGCCCGATCAATGCGTGGATCGCACCGCGGCGCACACGCAGGTTGACACCGTTCACGGCGGTGAAGCCCCTGAATTCCTTCGTCAGTCCGCGTGTTTCCAGAATCGTGTCGCCGAGAATCATGTTCCCTTCCGTACGAAGTCAGGCGAAGCACCGGGAAGCCTGGCGCAAGCGGCCGCGAACAGGTCAGCGGATCAGCGGGCTGCCCCCGGGCGCCGTGGTACGCCTCGAGGGTTGGTCTCCCGCGCCGACGCGTATGCACATTACAGAACATTGTCGCGCCGTTGGTGCAGTGCAATCATCGGGATTTGCACTTATAGGGCTGGCCGCCATATCGGCCGAGACTGCGCGCGGTTATTCACCGCGCTTTTTTGACACGTGCATCATCACGCGTTGACCTGCTGCAGGACCGGGCACACACGCGATGAAAAAAGCCGCGCGACGGCGCGGCTTGCACGGATCTTGCCGTTCGAGCGGATGCGACGGCAGCTTGTTTCGCATAGCGAATCAGCGGGCGTTCGCATGACCGCCCGCTGGCGTGCGCGTCAGCGGGTCGTCATGCCGCCGTTACCGCGGCTTCGGTGCGCACCGCCATCGCTTCGCGCGCCGCACGGCGGTCGGCACGAATCATGTCGCTCGCGCGCTCGGCGATCATCAGCGTCGGCGAATTGGTGTTGCCCGACGTGATGAACGGCATCACCGACGCATCGACGATCCGCAACCCGGCGATGCTGCGCACGCGCAGCCGGCTGTCGACCACCGCGCGCGCGTCGTCGGCGCGCCCCATCCGGCACGTGCCGACCGGGTGGAAGATCGTCGTGCCGACGGCGCCGGCTGCGTCGATCAGTTCGGCCTCGGTCCGGTACTGCGGGCCGGGCAGGATTTCCTCGGGGCGATAGCGTGCGAGCGCCGGTGCGGCGGCGATCCGGCGCGTGAGGCGCAGCGCGTTCGCGGCGACGTGGCGATCGTGGTCGGTCGACAGATAGTTCGGCGCGATCGCCGGTGCGCTGGCCGGATCGGCGCTCGTGACGTGCACGCTGCCGCGCGAGCTCGGCCGCAAATGGCAGACCGACGCCGTAAAGGCGTTGAAGCCGTGCAACGGCTCGCCGAAGCGTTCGAGCGACAGCGGCTGCACGTGGTACTGGAGATCGGGGCGCGTGAGTGCGGGATCGTCCGGATCGGATTTCGCGAACGCGCCCAACTGCGATGGCGCCATCGACATCGGCCCGCGCTGCAGCAGCGCATATTCGGCGCCGATCATCAGCTTGCCCCACCAGCGCGCGGACAGCGTGTTCAGCGTGCGCACGCCGTCGACACGAAACGCCATCCGCAATTGCAGGTGATCCTGCAGGTTTTCGCCGACGCCCGGCAGATCCTGCACGACGTCGATGCCGAGCGCCTGCAGCCGCCGGCCATCGCCGATACCCGACAGTTCGAGCAGTTGCGGCGAATTCACCGCGCCCGACGTCAGCAGCACTTCCGAGCGCGCCCGCGCGACGTAGTCGGTGCCGCCGCCGTGGTACTCGACACCCACCGCGCGCCGCCCGTCGAAAATCACGCGTTGCGCATGCGCGCCGGTGATCACGGTCAGGTTCGGGCGCGCCATCGCGGGCCGCAGGAACGCCTTCGACGTATTCCAGCGCACGCCGCGCTTCTGGTTCACTTCGAAGTAGCCGACCCCGGCATTGTCGCCGCGGTTGAAATCGTCGGTGGCGGGGATGCCCGTCTGCTGCGCGGCCTGCGCGAACGATTCGAGGATTTCCCAGCGCAGCCGCTGCTTCTCGACGCGCCAGTAGCCGCCCGCGCCGTGCGCATCGCTCGCGCCCGCATGATGATCCTCGCTGCGCTTGAAGATCGGCAGCACGCTGTCCCACGACCAGCCGGCGTCGCCGGTTTCCTGCGCCCAGTTGTCGTAGTCCTCGCGCTGGCCGCGCATGTAGATCATTCCGTTGATCGACGAGCAGCCGCCGAGCACACGGCCGCGCGGATACGACAGCGCGCGGCCGTTGAGCGCCGCTTCGGGCTGCGTCTTGTACAGCCAGTCGGTGCGCGGGTTGCCGATGCAATACAGATAGCCGACCGGGATATGAATCCAGTGGTAGTCGTCCTTGCCGCCCGCTTCGAGCAGCAGCACGCTGATGTCGGGATCCTCGGTCAGGCGGTTTGCGAGCACGCAGCCCGCGGTGCCCGCGCCGACGATCACGTAGTCGAATTCGCCCTCGAGCGTGCGTTGAGTACTCACGGCGTGTCTCCTGTCGACCCGAGCGACTGCTTTGGCACTGACTCGGGCCTCATGCTTCGCGGTCGACCCGGACGAGCGCTCCAGCGCTGACTCCGGCCCCTGCGAGCGCGTTGTTGTGTACCGCGCGGCGCGATACCGCGCGTCATTTTCAGCATAGTGCGTCGCGAGCCGCGCCTGCAGCCCCGCGCGCCATGACGACCCGATGAAGCGTACTCCCGCGCCCGGCCGCCGATCCAATGAGTTATGCTGAACTGCGTTATAAGCCACGCTCATATCACGACGATGGATCTCACCCTGCTCCGCGCGTTCGCGACGGTCGCGCGCGAAGGCAACCTGACGCGCGCCGCCGCGCAACTGCACGTCACGCAGCCGGCCGTCAGCCTGCAGATCAAGCATCTGCAGGAAACGCTCGGCGTCGCGCTGTTCACGCGCACGTCGCGCGGGCTCGCGCTCACGCGCGACGGACAGACGCTGCTGCCGCATGCGGAACGCGCGCTCGCCGCGGCGGCCGACGTGCAGCGCGCCGCTGCCGCGCTGCGGCACGAAGTGCGCGGCCGGCTGCGGATCGGCACGATCCTCGATCCGGGCTTCCTGCGGCTCGGCGGCTTCCTGCGCGCGCTGGTCGAGACCCATCCGCAGATCGAGACCGCGCTGCGGCACGGGATGTCGGGCTGGGTGATCGAACAGGTGCGCGCGCAGGCGCTCGACGTCGGCTACTACATCGGCCGCCCCGAAGAGGACTCGCCGCGCGACGACGCGCTGTTCCACACCGTCACGCTCACGCGCTTCGAATATCGCGTCCTGGCGCCGGCCGGCTGGAAGGAGCGCGTGCAGCGCGCGCACGACTGGCGCGCGCTCGCCGCGCTGCCGTGGATCTGGACGCCGCCGGCGTCCGCGCACCATCGGCTGCTGTCGCGACGTTTCGCGGCGGCCGGCGCGCAGCCGGTGAAGGTCGCCGAGGTCGACCAGGAGCAGTCGATGCTCGATCTCGTCAAATCGGGGATCGGCTTGACGCTCGCGCGCGATTCGACCGCGCTGGCCGAAGCGCACGCGCATGCGCTGACGATCGTCGAACCCGTGACGGTGCCGACCGAACTGACGTTCGTGACGCTCGCCGCGCGGCGCGACGAGCCGGCGATCGCGGCCGCGCTGCGGCTGATCGAAGCGCAGTGGGCGATATGAGCGTGGCTGATGTCGAGGTGACCGGTTGCGCAGCGGGTTTCGGTGCCTGATGCCTGCCGCGGATCGCCATCGCGGGCGAAATCGCCGCCGAGCCCGCCCCGCCCCGCGTCGCGTCGCCGCGCCCCGTCCGCTCGTCACGCCACCATCGCAGGCTTTTTGCTAGATTGTGCGTTCGCACACCGCGAGACCCCGATTGAAGGAGACCCGCATGGCCCGCAACATCGAGATCAAAGCCCGCGCCCGCGAATTCGACCGGCTGCGCGAACAGGCGGCCCAACTCGCGACCGAAGCACCGCTGTTCTACCGCCAGCAGGATTTCTTCTATGACGTGCCGCGCGGCCGGCTCAAGCTGCGCCGCTTCGAGGACGGCACGCCGGCCGAGCTGATCTTCTACCAGCGCGACGACCGCGACGGCCCGAAGGCGTCGTACTACACGCGCAGCCCGGTCACGAACCCCGACGCGATGCATTCGCTGCTCGCGACCGCGCTGACCACGCGCGGGATCGTGACGAAGGAGCGGCACGTGTACCTCGCGGGCCGCACGCGCATCCACCTCGACCGCGTCGACGGCCTCGGCGATTTCATCGAGCTCGAGGTCGTGCTCGGCCCCGACGACGACGAAGCGGGCGGCGAAGCGGAAGCGCACGAGGTGTTCGCGAAGCTCGGCGTGGCGCAGGACGACCTCGTCGCGGTCGCGTACGTCGATCTGCTGAACGCCGACACCGAGCCCGAAACGGCCTGATCCGGCCCCACCGAAGGCGGCGCCGCGCGTGCCACCTTCAGCGCCCCTGCCGCTGCCGCCTCCCGGTCACGCAGCGCCGGGCGCCAGATGCGCGAGTGGCAGCGCACCGTTGCGCTTGAAGGTGGTCAGCACGATGTTCGAGCGCACGCTGTCGACGCCCGGCACCCGCATCAGCTTCTTCATCACGAACTGCGACAGCGCGTTGAGATCCGGCGCGACGATCCGCAGCAGGTAGTC
Organism: Burkholderia sp. E168m22; assembly: GCF_001319805.1. Classification (NCBI taxonomy): domain Bacteria; kingdom Pseudomonadati; phylum Pseudomonadota; class Betaproteobacteria; order Burkholderiales; family Burkholderiaceae; genus Burkholderia; species Burkholderia sp. E168m22. The sequence continues at coordinate 65,588 of NZ_BBSK01000050.1, read as the reverse complement.
GGCATCGCCCACCACCGCATGGCATTCGAGCACTTCGGGCAGCACGTCGATCTGCTGCTGGAACTGCTCGATGATCGAATCGCCGTGATGCTTGAGCTTCAGGCTCGTGAACGCGGTCACGCCGAGCCCGAGTTTTTCGGGGCGCAGCATCACGCGGTAGCCTTCGATCACGCCGGCCGCCTCGAGCCGCTGCAGCCGCCGGCCGATCTGCGACGGCGATAGCGGCACCTCCTCGCCCAGCTGCTGATGCGTCGCGCGACCGAAGCGCTGCAGCACGTCCAGCAGCGCGAGATCGAAGTGATCGAGTTCCAGCATGAGCATTCTCCGCATTGATTCGTGATTTGATGCGCGATTATCGCATCAGTCAGCAAATCGACGCCAACTATGCGCCCAATCCGCGCGCAGCCCGCTCTACACTTGCATGGTTCCAACCCCAGCGTGCAGAGCCTGATCATGTCCACCGTCGTCACCGCGAAACTGCAGGAGCAGTTCGATGCGGGCCTCGAAACCCGCGCCGATTTCACCATCGACCAGCCGCTGCAGCGCTACGGCCAGGTCGATCACGCGGTGTGGCAGCAGCTCTATGCGCGCCAGTCCGCCCTGCTGCGCGGCCGCGCGTGCGATGCGTTCGTCGCCGGACTCGGCAAGATTGCGCTGCCGGCCGATCGTGTACCGTCGTTCGCGGACGTGAACCGCCAGTTGAAGCCCGCGACCGGTTGGGAAATCGTCGCGGTGCCGGGCCTCGTGCCTGACCGCGTGTTCTTCGAGCACCTCGCGAACCGGCGTTTCCCCGTCACCTGGTGGATGCGCCGTCCCGACCAGCTCGACTACCTGCAGGAACCCGACTGCTTCCACGACCTGTTCGGCCACGTGCCGCTGCTGATCGACCCGGTGTTCGCCGACTACATGCAGGCGTATGGCCGCACCGCGCTCGCGGTCGCCGACGACGAAGCGGCACTGGCGCGGCTCGCGCGCCTCTATTGGTATACGGTGGAATTCGGGCTGATCCGCGACCCGCGCGGGACCAACGGGCTGTCGATCTACGGCGCCGGGATCGTGTCGAGCAAGGGCGAAAGCCTGTACAGCCTCGAAAGCGCGGCGCCGAACCGGCTCGGGTTCGACCTCGAGCGCGTGATGCGCACGAAGTACCGGATCGACACGTTCCAGAAGACTTACTTCGTGATCGACGATTTCGCGCAGTTGTTCGCGCTCGCCGACGTCGACGGCCGCGCACTGGCCGATCGGCTCGCGGCGCTGCCCGAATTCGCGGCCGGCGCGGTGCTCGACACCGACCGCGTGCTGCATCGCGGCACGGGCGAAGGCTGGCCCGACGACGCCGACGCGTAACGTACCGCGGCGCCGACCGCCGTCGGCCGACCGCCCGTCACCCTTTGCGCAACTATGAAACAATGAACGATGCCGGCCTCGCCGCGCGGTGCAGCCGCGCGTGGGCGCCGTTACCGAACGAGAGGTGCAAGATGATCCACAAGCTCACATCCGAAGAACGCAAGACCCGGCTCGAAGGCCTGCCGCACTGGACGGCCGTGCCGGGCCGCGACGCGATCCAGCGCCGCCTGCGCTTCGCCGATTTCAACGAAGCGTTCGGCTTCATGACGCGCGTCGCGATCAAGGCGCAGGAGATGAACCACCATCCGGAATGGTTCAACGTGTACAACCGTGTCGACATCACGCTGTCGACTCACGACGCCGACGGCCTGACCGAACGCGACATCGAACTCGCGCGGTTCATCGACGGCGCCGCCGCGCACGCGCAACCGGGCGCCTGAATCCCGAGTCCTGCCTCTACCGCCGCGCATCTTTCCGTGCGCGGCGCGTCAACTTTTCATTTCGCTGAACGTTTTCTAGGATGTACTCAGCGAAAGCCTTCAGCTTTCCAAGCCATCCTTAAGGCGCACGTAAGTCTCGTACGCTTTCCGCGCCTTGGGGTCCAATCCTTCCAGTTGCAGCGCGCTTTCGCGCTGTACAATCAGCAGCGCATACGGCTTGGAGAGCGCGCTGGCCTCTTCGCAGAGTTTGAGTTCGTCGCCGCTCGACGGCGAGCGGGCGCGCCAGAAATTGATCGCGGCTTCGAGGTCGTGGATCGAAATATCGGACATGATTGGATTTAATCGTTCGCTGGCCGCCATGCTTGATGTCAGGCGATGCGGCGTCCCTGTGGAAACGGCTTCGTGCTGTCCGCGTGCCTGAACCGCCAACCCATTGTACTTGAGCGAACTTCATGCGACTCCTTCTGATCGAAGACGACCGCCCCATCGCACGCGGTATCCAGAGCAGCCTCGAACAGGCTGGCTTCACCGTCGACATGGTGCATGACGGCATTTTTGCCGAACAGGCGCTGGCACAGAACCGCCACGAACTCGTGATCCTCGACCTCGGCCTGCCGGGCATCGACGGGATGACGCTGCTCACGCGCTTCCGCCAGACCAACCGCCACACGCCCGTGATCGTGCTGACCGCGCGCGACGAGCTGAACGACCGGATCCAGGGCCTGAACTCCGGCGCCGACGACTACATGCTCAAGCCGTTCGAGCCGGCCGAACTCGAAGCGCGCATCCGCGCGGTGATGCGCCGCAGCGGCCCGCACAGCGACATGCCGCGTCCGGAAGTGTCGCTCGGCGGCGTCCGCCTGTCGGGCGTCGACCGCCGCATCTTCAACGACGACAAGCCGCTCGAACTGTCGCCGCGCGAATTCGCGGTGCTGGAAATGCTGCTGCTGCGTCACGGCCGCGTCGTCAGCAAGGCCCAGTTGCAGGATCACCTCACGCACTTCGGCGGCGATCTTGGCGACACCGCGATCGAAGTCTACGTGCACCGCGTGCGCAAGAAACTCGAGCAATGCCGGGTCGAAATCGTCACGGTGCGCGGCTTCGGCTACCTGCTGCAGGAAATCCGCCAGACGGCGAGCGTCTGAGCGACGCCGCGCGCCGGCCGGCCGCGTGCCGCCGACGCGCATGCGTACGGCTTCCGCGTCGCCGCCCGGCGCACGACCGCGCCGCTCCCCGTGAGCGGCGCTTATCCATTTGCCCGTCGAAATGTCTCCTGATCCGGCTGTGACCACCAGCCTGCGCCGTTCGCTGCTCCGGCGCCTCGCCGCCCCGCTGTCGATGCTCGCGCTGATGAGCGGCCTGATCGCCTACTGGCTCGCGTGGCAATACACGCAGCACGTGATCGACCGCTCGCTCGCCGATCTCGCGACCGCCATCTCCAAACAGATCCAGATCGCCGGCCCCGACGCACCGTTCACGGTGCCGCCGCTCGCGCAGGCGATGTTCTCCGATCCGGCCGAAGCGCTGATCTACCGGATCAGCGATGGCGAGCAGGAGCTCGCCGGCGACCCGAAGCTGCCGCTGCAGGGCATCAACGTGCGCCGCATGCACCACGCGTACGTGTTCGAGGCCGAGTACGACAACCGCGCGGTGCGGGTCGCGCAGGTGCGCGTCGACGACGTCGAGGGCGGCAAGCCGATGGTCGTCGAAGTCGCGCAGCCGGTGCGGCACCGCTACCGGATCGCGGCCGAATTCCTCGTCGCGATCATGATGCCGCTGCTGCTGCTGCTGCTCGCCGGCTGGGGCATCGTGTGGCGCGTGGTGAACCAACAGCTGGGCCCGCTCACGCATCTCGCCGATTCGCTGAACCGGCAGACCCACACGTCGCTGGAGCCGGTCGACGAAACCGACGTGCCGCTGGAGATCCGGCCGCTGACGAGCGCGATGAACGCGCTGCTCGGCCGCCTCAAGACCGCGCTCGACGCGCAGCGCAAGTTCATCGCCGATGCCGCGCACCAGTTGCGCACGCCGCTCACCGCGGTGAAGCTGCATGCCGAGCAGGCGGCCGTCGCGCGCGACCCGCACCAGACCTTCGCCGCGGTGCGCGAGCTGCGCGCAGCGGCCGACCGGGCGGTGCGGCTGTCCAACCAGTTGCTGTCGCTCGCGCGGGCCGAGCCGGGCGAGCAGGCCGCGCGCTTCGTCGACGTCGATCTCGCGGCGATGGCGTTCGAGACGGGCGCCGAATGGGTGCCGCGCGCGCTCGCGTCGCATGTCGACCTCGGCTTCCAGCGCAGTGACGATCCGGGCGACGACGAGAAGCTGATCGTGCGCGGCAACCCCGTGCTGCTGCGCGAGGTGATCGCGAACCTGCTCGACAATGCGCTGAAGTACGTGCCGCTCGCGCGGCCGGACGGCGCGCGAATCACGGTGAACGTCGCGCGCGCCTCGCTCGAGGGCAGCCAGCCGGCCGCCGAGATCGTAGTCGAGGACAACGGCCCCGGCGTGCCCGCGAACCAGCAGGCCGACCTGTTCAAGCGCTTCTTCCGCGGCGATGCGCAAAGCGGCAATGGCGTCGAGACGGGCGCCGGGCTCGGGCTCGCGATCGTGCACGACATCATCGCGATGCATGGCGGCACCGTGTCGTACGAGGATGCATCGGAAGGCGGCTCGCGCTTCGTGGTGAGGGTGCCGCTCGCTGCGCATACGGCGCAGCCGGCCAGCGAAACGCCGGCTGTGGCGCCGACGCACTGAGCAGCGCGATTGTCGGCGGGCAACGGTTGGCCCGTCGACCGGGCCGCCCGCCGGAACAGGAACGGAAAGACGGAAAGCAGATGACGCGCCGCGACGACGCGCCAACCAACCGTCGACTGAAACGACAGCGGCAGCGCGCGATGCGCTGCCGCCTGCATCACTTCTTGCTCTTCTTGTCCTTCGAACCGGACGCCGGCTTGCCGTCCTTCTTGTCCTTCTTCTTTTTCTTCTTCCCGCCTTCGTCGGACGTCGCGAGCAACGTGCCGCGGCACGACTCCGCCCCGCAGTGGCACGCGTATTCGCGCTTGAGCTTCTTCGTCAGCTTCGCGTCGATCACGAGGCCGTAGTCGTAGAACAGCTCCTCTTCCGGCCCGATGTCGCGCAGCGCGTGGATGTACACGCGGCCTTTGACTTCCTCGGCTTCGCAGTTCGGCGCGCACGAATGGTTGATCCAGCGCGCGCTGTTGCCGTCGATCTTGCCGTCGATCACGCCGCCTTCGTCCAGTGCGAAGTAGAACGTATGGTTCGGCTCGCTCGGGTCGTGCGGATGGCGGCGCAGCGCTTCCTTCCACGAGATTCGCTCGCCCTTGTATTCCACTACGCGCTCGCCGGCCTTGATCGGCGCCACGGCGAACACGCCTTTGCCGTGTACTCCCGAGCGGCGCACCGCGATCCTGCGTGAACTCATCGAACCAATCCTTGTGAAGACGACTTGAATGGAAGCGGCCGCGATCGCGGCCGGGCGCCGCGCAAAACGAAAACGCGGCACCGGTCGGTGCCGCGTCGGGGCATGCGGCGAATCATCCGCATCCTACACGTTCACGATTGCTTCGTTCAACATCGCGCGCAATATTGCGCGATGTGCTCAGCGCTGGCCGAACGAGACGTCGCCGAACAGCGCCTTGTGCTCGCGCGGTTGCGAGCGCCAGTACTGCGGCGGCGCCGTCACCTGCGCACCGAGTTCGGCCGCCGCGTGCCACGGCCAGCGCGGGTCGTACAGCATCGCGCGCGCCATCGCGACGAAGTCGGCGTCGCCGGCCTCGATCAGCCGGTTCGCGTGCGCGGGTTCGTTGATCAGGCCGACCGCGATCGTCGGCATGCCGACCGCCCGCTTCACGGCCTGCGCGAACGGCACCTGGTAGCCGGGCGACAGCGGAATCTTCTGCAGCGGCGACACGCCGCCGGACGACACGTCGATCCAGTCACAGCCGCAGCGCTTCAGTTCATGTGCGAACGCGATCGTATCGTCGAGTTCCCAGCCGCCTTCGACCCAGTCGGTCGCGGACACGCGCACGCCGACCGGCCGGTCTTCCGGAAACGCGGCGCGCACGATCTCGAAGATCTCGAGCGGAAATCGCATCCGGTTTTCGCGCGAGCCGCCGTATTCGTCGGTGCGCCGGTTCGCGAGCGGCGACAGGAACTGATGCAGCAGGTAGCCGTGCGCCGCGTGCACTTCGATCGCATCGATGCCGAGCCGTGCGGCACGCCTGGCCGATGCGGCGAAGGCTTCGCGAATGCGGTTCAGGCCCGCCGCATCGAGCGCGAGCGGCGGCGTCTCGCCGTCCTTGTGCGGCACGGCCGACGGCCCGTGCGGCAGCCAGCCGCCGTCGGCGACCGGCACGAGCTGGCCGCCCTCCCACGGCGCCGCGCTCGACGCCTTGCGGCCCGCGTGCGACAGCTGCATCGCGACGCGGATCGGCGAATGCTTGCGGATCGCGGCCAGCACCGGCTTCAGCGCCGCTTCGGTCACGTCGTCCCACAGGCCGAGGTCGCCATGCGTGATGCGCCCGTCGGGTTCCACCGCGGTCGCTTCGATACACAGCAGCCCCGCGCCCGACAGCGCGAGATGGCCGAGGTGAATCATGTGCCAGTCGGTCGCTTCGCCGCGTTCGGCCGAGTACTGGCACATCGGGGAAATCACGATCCGGTTCGGAAGGGTCACCCCGCGCAGCGTGAACGGGGAAAACAGCGCAGTCATGGAAGCCACTCGCCAGGAAAGAGAAAGAGCGGACGAGCGTAGCACGCAGGCTGGAAGCGTGCAGACGGCGCCATCGGCAGTAAGCGGATGGTCAGGTACGGCGCCGGCTGGATGCCGGCGAGGCGCGGAATGAGCGGAATGCGCGACGTACGGCGACGGCGAGGCGTCGGCCCGTAACGGATCCAGGCCGGCTCAAGCCTTTGCAGTGACCGCAGCCGCCCGCGACGTCAGAGCCCGACGCTGCCGAGCCACTCCGCGAACATGTGCCGGGCGGCCGTCTCGAGCGCGGGGCCGTGCCGAACGGTATCGGCCCGCAACTGGCGCGCGTCGACGCCTGGCGTCGCCGCGATTTCGCCGGCATTCGCGATCAGCCACGGTTCGAAGCGATCGGTACGGATTTCGGGATGACATTGCAGCGCCAGCACGTGCTGCCCCCACGCGAAGGCCTGGTGGCGGCAGGCCGGCGTCGATGCGAGATGGATCGCACCGCCAGGCAGGTCGAACGTATCGCCGTGCCAGTGCAGCATCGACGTCGTCGCGCCGTCGAGATGACGCAGCGGCGATGCGCGGCCGGCGTCGGTGAGCGTCAGCGGCGCCCAGCCGAGTTCATGCTGCGCGGCCGGGTAGACGCGCGCTCCGAGCGCCCGTGCGATGAACTGCGCGCCGAGGCAGATGCCGAGGATCGGGAGCCCCGCGTCGATGCGCTGGCGCACGAGCGCCAGGAGCGGCGCGATCGTCGGATACTGCGCGTCGTCGTACACGCTGAGCGGCCCGCCGAGCACGACGAGCAGCGACGGCTCGAGCACGTCGAGCACCTCGACCCGCGACGATCCGACATCGACATAGCGCACCCGCCGACCGCGTTCGCCGAGCACCTGCTCGAAGCTCCCGAGATCCTCGAAATGCACGTGGCGGATCGCCACGACTTCAGCGTTCATCATCGGCCTCCCGGTCGATCGACGGACGTCAGCCTGCGAAAATCTTCCAGGTCTTCTTCTGCGTCGCCGCGTCGGCTTCTTCCTGCACCGAGCAGTCGAGACGCAGATCGCTGTCCGACATCGCGATGTCGAGCACCGCGCAGTGATGCACGGTCTTCTTCGACGGCTTGCTCGGCTGGAAATGCGTGCACGTGAGACACATGCGTTGCGGCGGCGTCGCGCCGGCCACCTGCAGCTCGCGCAGCGTCTTCAGCAGCGCGCGATACAGCGTGCCCTGCTCGTCCGCGCCGAGCTTGCCGACCGCTTTCGTCAGGAATTCAGGCCATTGCAGCGCCTTCTTCGCGGCCGTGCGGCCACGCGCCGACAGGCGTACGGCCAGTGCCCGGCCGTCGTCCAGCGCACGGCGCTTCTCGACGAGCCCCTTCGTCTCGAGCGTGCTGACCGCATCGCTCGTGGTGGCCGCGGTGAGCTGCGTCTCGCGCGCGATCTCGCCGAGCCGCATCGGGCCCTTGCGCTGCAGCAACAGCACGAGAATCTCGCCCTGCGTCGGCGTGAGGCCAGCGCCTTCCGCCCAATCCCATGCCTCGCTCCGCATGGCCGTGCTCAACCGCAGCAGGCTGTGGGTCACACGTCCCGCAGCCTGGTTCCCGTAAACGCCTTCGCTCATAGTCTTTTCGCTTTGCCGCCGCCCGGATGGCCGAGCAGCCGTAGTGTGGAGATCGAATCTATCTCAAAACAGACGCACCCATTCGAATGCATCAGCACGGCCGTCGCGAGGCACACGCGGCGGTCGCGTTCGCGGCGACCGGAGAGACACACGTCGTTCCGGTGTCCGCAAAGCCGACATTCTAAGCGAGAGCGGAAAATCGCACAGCTAAGTTATCCCCTGCATTCTGTGGAAAATCGCTGGATAACCGCAAATTCTTGTTGTGCGTGCAATGTCGCGCGCCCGCGAAACGGGGCGCGCCAGCATTGTCCTGTTCGAATCGGCCATTGGCCGCATGGGAATGATCCACCGGTTATCCCGCCTGCAGAGCGTTGACTTTGCAGTGGAATATCGGGTTATCCACAGATTTTCAGGACGCCTCGCATCGATTTCGGCGGGACACGGCGCCGATTACCGCTCAGCGAATCGCCATGCGGTCGATCCTGCTATCTGCAAAACATATTTTCACTCGCGCCAACGTAAGCACTGCTGCCGGACCGTCTCGTTCAGCGATTTTTCCTGTTTGAAAACGGTTCTCAACCACGATGCGTCGTTCACGCGCGCCTTCGCGAGCGCGCCGATCTCGTCGAGCGCCGCGCGCGAGCCGAGCGCGGCCGCATGCGGCGCGATCCGGTCGAGCGTGTCGAGGATGTCCTCCGCGATCGTGCGGCGCTCGCCCGTCTGAGGATTCACGCAGGTGCCTTCGAGCCCGAAGCGGCACGCTTCGAAACGGTTGAACGTGTAGACGAGGTAATCGTCCTCCGACAGCTTCAGCGGCCGGTCGGTCAGCAGGTAGCGTGCGAGCGTCTGGATGTAGCAGGCGATCGCCGCCGCGCGATCGACGGACAGCGGCGTGTCCATCACGCGCACCTCGATCGTGCCGTAGCCGGGCTTCGGCCGGATGTCCCAGTAGAAGTCCTTCATCGAGTTGACGACGCCCGTGTTCACCATCTTCGTGAAGTATTCCTCGAAGCTGTCCCACGTGAGCACGAACGGCGCGCGGCCCGACAGCGGGAACGCGAACACCGAATTCAGGCGTGCCGAATGGAAGCCCGTGTCGACGTTCTGCACGAATGGCGACGACGCCGACAGCGCGATGAAGTGCGGAATGAAGCGCGACATCGAGTGCAGCAGGAACAGCGCGCTATCGGGATCGGGACAGCCGATGTGCACGTGCTGGCCGAACACGGTGAACTGCTTGGCGAGATAGCCGTACAGCTCGGAAATGTACTGGAAGCGCGGCGCATCGTAGATCTGCCGGTCGCTCCATTGCTGGAACGCATGCGTGCCGCCGCCGGCCAGCCCGACGTTGAGCTGGTCGGCCGCCTTCACGAGCACGTCGCGGATCGCATGCAGCTCGCTGACGGCCTGCTCGTGCGAATGGCAGATGCCGGTCGACAGTTCGATCATGCTTTCGGTGATTTCCGGCGTGATGTTGCCCGGAAAGGTCTCGCCCTGGATCAGGCGCATCAGGTCGGATGCCGCTTTGGTCAGGTCGTAGTTGTGCGTGTTGACGACCTGGATCTCCAGTTCGACGCCGAACGTGAACGGTTCGGAATTGACGAAGGTTTCGAGTGCCATGGCAGGTTCCGGAATCAGTTGCCGTCGCTGCGTTCGCCGACCGCCGACAGGCAGCGATAGACGACGAACGGGCTGACGAGCTGCAGGATCACGATCGAGCACATCACGATCGCGCGCAGGTGCGGGTCGAAATTGGGATAGAGCTGGTAGGTATCGTCGACGAGCAGGTACGACAGCGCGGACATCGGCGTGAGCGCGATGCCGAGCGCGACGCCCTGCTTCATCCCGAGGCCGCTCGGCTTCGCGAACGCGACGACGCCGGCCAGCTTCGCGACGAGCCGCGTGACGATCAGCACGATCGCGAGCAGCCCGCCGAGCGCGATGTCGCCCCACGTGAACGACGTGAGCGTCAGCACGAACAGCACCACCGTCAGCAGCCAGCCGGCCGTGCCGAAGTGCTCGGGCCACAGCTGCGGCCGCGCTTCGAGGTTCTTCACGATGATGCCGGCGAGCAGCAGCGTGAGCAGCGTCGACAGCTTCAGCGCCTGCGCGACGGCGATCGCGAGCATCACGAGCCCGAACAGCGCGACGAACGAATGCTCGTCGCGCATCGTCGCGGTCATGTGACGGAACAGGTAATTGCACGAACGCGCGACCAGATACGCGACGATGAACGAACCGGCGAGCAGGTAGAGCGGCTGCAGGATCGTCGCGAAAACGTTGCCGTACGCTTCCTGGTGCAGCCAGCTCGTCACGAGCTTGGTCAGTACGATCGCATACACGCTGTTGAGCGCGGTGAGCGTGATCAGGCGCTGCGACACCTGCCCTTCCGCACGCAGTTCGGTCTTGAGCTGGATCACCATCGACGGCGACGTCGCGATCGCGATCGCCGACAGCACGAGGGCGACCATCCCCGATACGCCGAGCGCGAGCATCACGAACAGCACGAGCACGAAGGTGAGCGTGGCTTCCGCGAGGCTCGACGCGACGAGCCACGGATTGCGCCGGATCCAGCGCAGGTCGAGGCGGCTGCCGAGCTCGAACAGCAGCAGGCCGAGCGCGACGTCCATCAACAGTCGCGAGGTTTCGTCGGTGCTCGTGTCGATCACGCCGAATCCGAACGAACCGGCGATCAGGCCGATCACCGCATAGCCGGTGATGCGCGGCAAGCGCCACGCGCGATAGCACAGCTCGCCGCACAGGCCGGCTGCGAACAGCGCGAGCCCGGCCCAGAACACGGCATCCGGCGCGAGCGGCCAGTTGGGCAGGAATGAGAACGCCGACTTCATCGTGGTGACTTCTCCTTTGGAAGCAACCGCCAGCGACGCGGGGTCAAGCGACAGGAATGGATGCGCGCCGGCTGGGTATCGCCCCGAATGTGATTGTTGTGCTCGACGATGGCGGTACATGGGGTCCGCCTGTTCCGCCACAAGGCGGAACGTCGTTCAGGTTGCCGATCTGGATTGTCGGCCTGGTGTGTGAACGGACTGCGCAGTCTCGAAGATTCAGATTCGAAATCGTGCCGACCGTTCCGTTGAAGCATGTCCGGCGCTTGGCCGAACGAACGCGAAGGAAACCGATTGTGCCACAGCTTTTTCGTTCCGGAACCGACTGAATCGACTCGCGGCGCTGTGCGGCGCCACAGGTCTTTGGTTTCAAAGGTTTACCTGTATATATACGTAGTAGAAGTTAACAAAGGACGCACAGTTCTGTGGATAACTCCGGTTTACGTTGGAAGATCAAGGTGTTGGCGAAACCATAACCGGTTGCACAGGCTGTTCGCTCACAGGCGTTTGAGTTGAGCAACTTTCGGGCCGCTTCACAGCTGTGCAGAGTTACCCAGTTTACGTCCACTGTGATTGCACACGAAGTGCGCGCGGATTCCGCGCGGTTATCCACAGCATCGCGTGGATAACCTTGCGCGGAAAAATCGGGAAACTGTGAGCGGCGCGCGCGAGGTCAGCCCGCCGAGCCGACGCGGCGGGCGCGCAGGGCGCGGATCAGGAAGCGGGCGGGATCGACGGCGTCGGCGAGTTCGCGCTCGAGCGGCCAGGGCTCGCCTTCGAGTTGCGAGGCGATGAGTTCGGCGCCGAGCGCGGCCCACACGAGGCCGCGCGAACCGAAGCCGAATGCGCCGTAGAGGCCCGGCATGCGCGGCAGGTCGCGCGCCTGCGCACCGCCCAGCGCGCGTGCGTTCGCGGTGGCCTGCGCTTCGTCGGCGAGCGGGCCGATGAGCGGCAGGCGGTCGCCGACGACCCAGCGGAATGCGACGCGGCCGTGCAGCGTGGCGGGATCCGGCAGCGCGCCGATCAGGCCCGGCAGCAGGTGCCGCACGCGATCGAGGTTTTCGGCGTGGCCGGCCGCGCGCATCGCGGGATCGGTGTCGTCCGGTTCGAAGGTGGCGCCGATCAGCAGCGTGCCGTCGTCGAGCGGGACCGCGTAACCGTCGCCGATCGCCGGGCACGGCAGCGGCGCCGTCGTGCCCGGCGGCAACAGCGTGAGCTGGCCGCGCACCGGTTGCAGCGCGACATGCCGCAGCCCGGCAAGACGCGCTGCGTCGCCCGCGTTCGCGAGCACGACGACGGACGCATCGGCCAGCGTGGCGCCCGTATCGTCGAGCGCATGCCAGGTGTCGTCCCGCCGTTCGAGCCGTGCGACGCAGGTGGACGCCAGCAGCCGCACGCGCTCGCCGGCCGCCGCATACTGCGCGGCGCACAGCCCGGCCGGCCATACGGCGCCGCCGTGCGGAAACAGCAGGCCGCCCTGCGCGACCGGCAGATTCAGGTGCGCCCGCGCGGCATCGGCATCGAGCAGCGTTGCATAGTCGGACGGCGCCCCGAAAGCGTCGAACGCGTCGCGCATCCGCGCGAAATCGTCGGCCGATTCGGCGAGATGGAGCATCCCGTGCGTGCTGCGTGCGAATGCATGCCCCGCGCGTTCGAGGGCGCGCCAGCGGGCGAGCGCGTGCAGGAAGCCGCCGCGCGTGAGCCGGCTCGCGACGTTGTCGTCGCGCGTCATCAATGGATGGAACACACCGGCCGGATTGCCCGACGCTTCGCTCGCGATCCGTTCGTGCCGTTCGATCAGCGTGACGTCCCAGCCGCGCGCGGCCAGACGTTCGACGACCGCGCAGCCGGCGAGACCCGCGCCGATCACGATCGCGCGGCGCGCGGCAACGGGCAGCGCGCGCGGCGGCTCGTGCCGGCGCGCGCGCCAGCGCGGCGCATAGTCGCCGACGAGCCGATCGTCGACTTCGCGGAACGTGAAACCTGTTTCGCCGAGCGCGTGTTTCACGTCGTCGGACTTTGCATGCGTCGCAAACGTCGCGTGTTCGCCGGCGAGTTTCGCGAGTGCGCGAATCCCGTCGCTCGATGCCGCGGCGCCTTCGAGAAAAAACGCATCGGCACGCGCGACGAGCTTCTTCAACAAGTCGATCGCATCGCCGAACGCGAGCGTGAGCACCACGCGCCCTGCGTCGAATTCGAGCCGATGCAGGCCCGGCACGAGTATCGGCCAGGCATCGAGCAACGCGTCGACGTCTGCCGATATGGTTGTGTCTACAACCATATGCGAGACCGCGCGGTGCAGGTCGTCGCGTGAGAACGGATGCGGTTCGATCGCGACGACGTGCAGCCGTTCGCAGCGCGCCGGATCGTCGCGCCACGCGGCCCAGGCCGCGAGGAAGCCGGCGCCCGCGCCGAACGCGGTCGTGACGATCGTGAACGTTCGGCGGCGCTGCCAGCGCGCGGGCAGCCCGTTGCCCGCGACGAACGTGCGATGCGCGCGAGCGAGCGTGCCGGATGCACCGCGATGAAGCTCGCCGAACTCGGGCGAGACGAGCGTGCCGTCGTCGCGAAGCGCGAGCGTGGCGGAAACAAGTCGGTCGGGCATGCGAAACAAAAAACGTGGCAGCCAAGCCTGGCAAGGGATTGCGGGAGGCCGTCCAACCGGCCGTTGGAAAGGGGCAACGGCGCGACGATCGGGCGGACCACGCCGCGGACCCTGTCCGGTTGGCGCAGGTCAAAAAATGGGCAGTCGACGATTCATTCGGCGAAATACCGATGAAAATCTTTGAAACCCTTGTCGTTATTGGGTTTGCGCTGCGCTATCATAGCAACGCCGTACCGCGGGGTGGCCGCCGGCAAGCCGGAGGGCGCGTCGCGCGGGCCAGGATTCGGCGCTGTGTCGTCGGAGTCTGACTCTCGACGGCACGGTTCGCGCACGTATAATCGGCGCGTTCGCGCTGTTCGTGTCAACCTAACCTGATAAAGGAACCTTAATGAACAAACAGGAACTGATCGACGCCGTCGCCGCCCAAACGGGCGCCAGCAAGGCTCAAACCGGCGAAACGCTGGACACGCTGCTCGAAGTCATCAAGAAGGCCGTGTCGAAGGGTGATGCGGTTCAGCTGATCGGCTTCGGCAGCTTCGGTTCGGGCAAGCGCGCAGCACGTACGGGCCGCAACCCGAAGACGGGCGAAACCATCAAGATCCCGGCAGCCAAGACGGTCAAGTTCACGGCTGGCAAGGCGTTCAAGGACGCCGTCAACAAGCGTTAAACCCGCGCCTGTTCCATGAAAAACCCGCCTTTCGGCGGGTTTTTTGTTGGGCGCGCGCGGCATTTTCGCCACAGTTCGCGCCGCTCTTGCAAAAGTTAACGGTTATTTTACAAGCCGTTACCACGCGATCATGCGTGCACGATCTGCGTGTCGCCGTGATCGTCGTCGTGCGAATCGACGTCCCACGCCGGGAACGGATCGTCGAACGCCGCCCATCCCGCCGCGCCGAGTGCGAACTCCGCATCGGTCAGCAGGCATGCATCGAGTTTCGCGCGCCACGCATCGGCGTCGAGCGCGATGCCGATCAGCACGAGTTCCTGGCGGCGATCGCCGACCGTGCGATCGTCGAGATCGCCGAGCCATTCGGTGCGGATTTCAGCGAGCAGTTCGTCGTCGTCCGGCCATTCCGTGCGATCCTGCGCCGCCCACCACAAACCTGCCGGGCCATGCCGGCATACGCCGCCCGCCTGCGACAGCGAACCTGCGATGTCGTTGCGCGTCGCGAGCCAGAAGAAACCCTTGCTGCGCAGCACGCCAGGCCACTCCTGATGCAGCAGCGCCCAGAGCCGTGCCGGGTGAAACGGCCGGCGCGCACGGTAAACAAAATTGCCGATGCCGAATTCGTCGGCTTCGCCGTGCACGTGCGCATGATGGTCGTCATGGCAGTCCGGGTCGTCGCAATGCGTGTGATCGTGATCAAGCGACGCGAGCCAGCCCGGCGCGTTCGCGGCTTCGTCGAAATCGAAGCGGCCGGTGTTCAGCACTTCGTCGAGCGGCACGTTGCCGAACGTCGAGACGACCTGGTGCGCACGCGGATTGAGGCGCGCGAGGATGTGCTGCAGGCGGGCGAGATCGTCCGCGCCGACGAGGTCGGCCTTGTTGATCACCAGCACGTCGCAGAATTCGATCTGCTCGATCAGCAGCTCGACGAGCGTGCGGTCGTCGTCTTCCGACGCGGCGATGCCGCGTGTCGCGAGCGCGTCGTCGGAGCCGTAGTCGCGCAGGAAGTTGTACGCGTCGACCACGGTGACGAGCGTGTCGAGCCGCGCGATGGCCGACAACGACGTGCCGTCGTCGTCGACGAACGTGAAGGTCTCGGCGATCGGCATCGGCTCCGCGATACCGGTCGATTCGATCATGATCGCGTCGAAGCGGCCTTCGGACGCAAGGTTGCGGATCTCGACGAGCAGATCGTCGCGCAGCGTGCAGCAGATGCAGCCGTTCGACATTTCGACGAGGCGTTCCTCGACGTGCGACAGCGCCTGCGCATCGCGCACGAGCGACGCGTCGATGTTGACCGCCGCGAGATCGTTGACGATCACCGCGACTTTCAGGCCCGCGCGGTTCGCGAGGACGTGGTTGAGCAGCGTGGTCTTGCCGGCGCCGAGGAAACCGGACAGCACGGTGACGGGCAACGGCTGTTTCATTGCCGGATTCATGATGATATGCACCAACGGAAGAGATGAAAAAGCGGCCGCGGCGCCCTGCCGGGGCGCGATCGGCCCGCGCACGGGCGAAACGGCGGCGTCAGCCCGCATTGTGCATCAAACGCGCGCGGCCGGCCCGGCGTCAGCCGGCGACGCGGCGCGGAATCACTGAGCGGCTTGAGGCGCTTGAGCGGCCTGGGTGGTCTGCGCGGGCGGCAGCAGCTTCCATTGCGTCAGGATGCCGGCGATCTGCCGCGCGTACTTGTCGCGCAGCGACGGCGTTTCCGAATGATAGGCGCCGACTGCCTGCCAGGTGTTGCCGTAGCGGTTCATCTTCTGCTTGAGATGCCACGCGGCGATGTACACGTTCTTGCACGGCTCCATCAGCGTGTCGCGGCCGATCCCGTAGCGCGACAGCGTCGGCAGGTGGATCGAATTGATCTGCATCAGGCCGTAGTCGACCGAGCCGTTCGTGTTCTTGTTCAGCGCCTCGGGCCGGTTGCGCGATTCCTGCCACGCGATCGCGCGCAGGATCAGCGGATTGACCTGCTGATATTTGGCCGCTTCGTCGAAACAGTCCGCGCGTGCGTTGCCGCTGGCGAACCACGCGCCGGCGGCGATCAACGCGATCGAAGCGAACCGTCTGTTCATCGTGCGGAAACGAAAGGAAATTGCGCGAAGCTCGGGAAAACCCGTGCCTGTTATTAGTGCGACGAGAAACGCGCCGCCCGTATCATACCGGCAGACCGTCAGATTGCGACAGGCAGGAATACGGCAGCCCGGTTATACCGCATTTCCGTGTCGGTTCATCGCGAAAACCAGGGAGAGGGCCGGCATGCGGAGGGTTACATCTATCCTTACATCTTGCATACGATTCGTCGGATACCTGTCGTATGTGAGACAGTCTTCGGATCAATGTGATATTTCGGACATGAAAAACTGCTAATGTCGCCTCTTTCGGACTTGGATCCCAGCACTACCGCCGGAAGTGGCCTGAGCCGGCATCGACCCATTCATCCATGACAAGAAATCGCTTCGTTATGCGGCGTATCGCCACGACCCTGCTCGTGGCAGGCATCATCGTCTCGCAGGCCGCCTACGCTCAGGTCACGCTCAATTTCGTGAATGCGGATATCGACCAGGTCGCGAAAGCGATCGGCGCCGCGACCGGCAAGACCATCATCGTCGACCCCCGCGTGAAGGGGCAGCTCAATCTCGTGGCCGAACGGCCGGTGCCGGAAGACCAGGCGTTGAAGACGCTGCAGTCGGCGCTGCGCATGCAGGGCTTCGCGCTCGTGCAGGATCACGGCGTGCTGAAGGTCGTGCCGGAAGCCGACGCGAAGCTGCAGGGCGTGCCGACCTACATCGGCAATGCGCCGCAGGCGCGCGGCGACCAGGTGATCACGCAGGTGTTCGAGCTGCACAACGAATCGGCGAACAACCTGCTGCCCGTGCTGCGGCCGCTGATCTCGCCGAACAACACGGTGACGGCCTACCCGGCGAACAACACGATCGTCGTGACCGACTATGCGGACAACGTGCGCCGCATCGCGCAGATCATCTCGGGCGTCGACAGCGCCGCGGGCGCGCAGGTGCAGGTCGTGCCGCTGCGCAACGCGAACGCGATCGACCTCGCCGCGCAACTGCAGAAAATGCTCGATCCGGGCGCGATCGGCAACAGCGACGCCACGCTGAAGGTATCGGTCACGGCCGACCCGCGCACCAACGCGCTGCTGCTGCGTGCGTCGAACGCGTCGCGCCTCGCGGCCGCGAAGCGTCTCGTGCAGCAGCTCGACGCGCCGAGCGCGGTGCCCGGCAACATGCACGTCGTGCCGCTGCGCAACGCCGATGCGGTGAAGCTCGCGAAGACGCTGCGCGGGATGCTCGGCAAGGGCGGCAACGACAGCGGCTCGTCGGCGTCGTCCAACGATGCGAACAGCTTCAACCAGAACGGCGGCTCGTCGTCGAGCGGCAACTTCTCGACCGGCACGTCGGGCACCCCGCCGCTGCCGTCGGGCGGCCTGGGCGGTTCGTCGTCGTCGTCCGGGTATGGCGGCGGCTCGTCCGGCGGTGGCCTCGGTACCGGCGGCCTGCTCGGCGGTGACAAGGACAAGAGCGGCGACGACAACCAGCCGGGCGGGATGATCCAGGCCGACTCGGCCACCAACTCGCTGATCATCACCGCGTCCGATCCGGTGTACCGGAACCTGCGCTCGGTGATCGACCAGCTCGACGCACGGCGTGCGCAGGTCTATATCGAAGCGCTGATCGTCGAGCTGAACTCGACGACGCAGGGCAACCTCGGCATCCAGTGGCAGGTCGCGAGCGGCCAGTTTCTCGGCGGCACGAACCTGGCGCCGACGGCTGGCAACGGTTTGGGCAACAGCATCATCAACCTGACGGCCGGCGGCCTGACCAACGCCGCCGGCGGGATCACCGGCGGCGGCCTCGCGTCCAATCTCGGGCAGCTGTCCCAAGGCCTCAACATCGGCTGGCTGCACAACATGTTCGGCGTACAGGGGCTCGGCGCGCTGCTCCAGTATTTCGCGGGCGTGAGCGACGCGAACGTGCTGTCGACGCCGAACCTGATCACGCTCGACAACGAGGAAGCGAAGATCGTGGTCGGCCAGAACGTGCCGATCGCGACCGGCTCGTATTCGAACCTGACGAGCGGCACGACCAGCAACGCATTCAATACGTACGATCGCCGCGACGTCGGCCTGACGCTGCACGTGAAGCCGCAGATCACCGACGGCGGAATCCTGAAGCTCCAGCTCTATACCGAGGATTCGGCCGTCGTCAACGGCACCACCAACTCGCAGACCGGCCCGACCTTCACGAAGCGCTCGATCCAGTCGACGATCCTGGCCGACAACGGCGAGATCATCGTGCTCGGCGGCTTGATGCAGGACAACTACCAGGTGTCGAACAGCAAGGTGCCGCTGCTCGGCGACATTCCGTGGATCGGCCAGCTGTTCCGTTCGGAATCGAAGGTGCGCGCGAAGACCAACCTGATGGTGTTCCTGCGTCCGGTGATCATTTCCGATCGCAGCACCGCGCAGGAAGTCACGTCGAACCGCTACGACTACATCCAGGGCGTGACGGGTGCGTACAAGTCGGACAACAACGTGATCCGCGACAAGGACGACCCGGTCGTCCCGCCGATGCCGATCGGTCCGAGCCAGGGTGGCACGGCCGCAGGCAACCTGTTCGATCTCGACAAGATGCGTCGCCAGCAGTTGCAGCGCCAGGTGGCGCCCGTGCCGGCCCAGCCGCTGCCGGAGGCGACGCCCGCGCAGCCGCTGACCACCGCGCCGGGAGCCTCGCAGTGAGCGACGTGCTCGCGTCCTCCGCCCACGACGGCGCGCCGGGCGAACGCCAGCCGCCGTCGCCGCTCGCCGCGCGCCTGCTGCCGTACGGCTTTGCGAAGAGCGGCCAGGTGCTGATCGCGCATCAGCTCGACGACACGCTCGAGGTGTGGATCAGCGAACGCACGAGCGACGCCGCGCTCGCGGAAATCGCGCGCAACTTCGGCTCGATCGCCGTGCATCGCGTGCCGGCCGACGAGCTCGCGCAGGCGATCAACCAGGCCTACGCGCGCCAGGACGGCAGCGCCGCGCAGGTGGTCGGCGAGGTCGAAGGTGAAGTCGACCTGTCGCGGCTGATGCAGGACATCCCCGAAGTCGAGGATCTGCTCGAATCGGAAGACGACGCGCCGATCATCCGGATGATCAACGCGCTGCTCACGCAAGCGGCGCGCGAACAGGCGTCGGACATTCACATCGAGCCGTTCGAGAATGCGTCGGTCGTGCGCTTTCGCGTCGACGGCACGCTGCGCGACGTCGTGCGCCCGAAGAAGGCGCTGCACGGCGCGCTGATCTCGCGGATCAAGATCATGGCGCAGCTCGACATCGCGGAGAAGCGCCTGCCGCAGGACGGCCGCATCACGCTGCGCGTCGGCGGCCGGCCGGTCGACGTGCGCGTGTCGACGCTGCCGACCGGGCACGGCGAGCGCGCGGTGCTGCGTCTGCTGGAAAAGGATGCGCAGCGCCTGAACCTCGAAGCGCTCGGGATGGGCCGCGACACGCTCGTCCAGTTCGACAAGCTGATCGGCCGCCCGCACGGCATCGTGCTCGTCACCGGCCCGACCGGTTCGGGCAAGACGACCACGCTGTACGCGTCGATGTCGCGGCTCGAAACCGCGACGACCAACATCATGACCGTCGAGGACCCGATCGAATACGACCTGTCCGGCATCGGCCAGACGCAGGTGAACGAGCGGATCGGGATGACCTTTGCCCGCGCGCTGCGCTCGATCCTGCGCCAGGACCCGGACGTGATCATGATCGGCGAAATCCGCGACCTCGAAACCGCGCAGATCGCGGTGCAGGCGTCGCTGACGGGCCACCTCGTGCTCGCGACGCTGCACACGAACGACGCGGCGTCCGCCGTCACGCGCCTGACCGACATGGGCGTCGAGCCGTACCTGCTCGCGTCGTCGCTGCTCGGCGTGCTCGCGCAGCGCCTCGTGCGCCAGCTCTGCCCGGTCTGCAAGGAAGAGCGGCATGAGGACGGCCGTACCGTGTGGCATCCGGTCGGCTGCGCGAAGTGCGGACATTCTGGTTATGCGGGCCGGCGCGGTGTGTACGAACTGCTGGTGATCGACGATTCGATCCGCTCGCTGATTCACCGCAACGCGGCCGATGCCGAGATCCTGGCCGCCGGCCGCGCGGAAGGCATGCGCACGCTGCGCGACGACGCCGAGCGCTGGCTCGCGTCCGGCGCGACGTCGCTCGAGGAAGTGCTGCGCGTGACGGGAGGCGCATAGCGCGATGCCGGCATTCCGTTTCGAAGCAATCGATGCGGCGGGACGCGCGCAGAAAGGCGTCATCGATGCCGACAGCGCGCGCGCCGCGCGCGGCCAGCTGCGCACGCAGGGGCTCACGCCGCTCGTCGTCGAGCCGGCCGCGAGCGCGACGCGCGGCGCGCGTTCGCAGCGGCTCGCGTTCGGCCGCAAGCTGTCGCAGCGCGAACAGGCGATCCTCACGCGCCAGCTCGCGAGCCTGCTGATCGCCGGGCTGCCGCTCGACGAGGCGCTCGGCGTGCTGACCGAGCAGGCCGAGCGCGACTACATCCGCGAACTGATGGCCGCGATCCGCGCGGAAGTGCTCGGCGGCCATTCGCTCGCGAATGCGCTCGGCCAGCATCCGCGCGATTTTCCGGAAATCTACCGCGCACTCGTTGCCGCGGGCGAGCACACCGGCAAGCTCGGCATCGTGCTGTCGCGCCTGGCCGACTACATCGAGCAGAGCAATGCGCTCAAGCAGAAGATCCTGCTGGCGTTCACGTATCCGGGCATCGTCACGCTGATCGCATTCGGCATCGTCACGTTCCTGCTGAGCTACGTCGTGCCGCAGGTCGTCAACGTGTTCGCGAGCACGAAGCAGCAGCTACCGATCCTCACGGTCGTGATGATGGCGCTGTCGGAATTCGTGCGGCACTGGTGGTGGGCGATCCTGATCGCGGTCGCGCTCATCGTGTGGTTCGTGAAGGCGACGCTGTCGCGCGCCGGGCCCCGGCTCGCGTTCGATCGCTGGGTGCTGACCGCGCCGCTCGCGGGCAAGCTCGTGCGCGGCTACAACACGGTGCGTTTCGCGAGCACGCTCGGCATTCTCACCGCGGCCGGCGTGCCGATCCTGCGCGCGTTGCAGGCGGCCGGCGAGACGCTGTCGAACCGCGCGATGCGCGCGAACATCGACGACGCGATCGTGCGCGTGCGCGAAGGCTCCGCGCTGTCGCGCGCGCTGAACAACGTGAAGACGTTTCCGCCGGTGCTCGTGCACCTGATTCGTTCGGGCGAGGCGACGGGCGACGTGACGACGATGCTGGATCGCGCGGCCGAAGGCGAAGCGCGCGAGCTGGAGCGCCGAACGATGTTCCTGACGAGCCTGCTGGAGCCGCTGCTGATCCTCGCGATGGGCGGCATCGTGCTCGTGATCGTGCTGGCCGTGATGCTGCCGATCATCGAGCTGAACAACATGGTGCAGTGACGGAGCGGCCCGATTCTGCTTGCCGGGCCGCCGCCGTTCAGCGCATGTAGATCGCGGGGGACGGCGTGTTCGCCGGGAGCTGGATTTCGGCGCGGGCGCCGTTGCGGTCGACGATGATCGAGCGCGGGCGGACTTCGGCGAGCTTCGCGCCGGACGTGACGTCCGCGCCGAGCGACACGGCGCGCGGCGGTTCGCCGCCGACGCTGACGATCGCGGCGCCGCCGTGGTCAAGCGCGAGAATGCCGAACAGGTGGATGTCCTGGACGGGATTCTTGTCAAGCTGACCGCCGAAGAGCGCCGCGGCGTCCTCGGTGCGGATCGGCAGCCGCGCGGCGGCGGCGGGCAGCGGCGCTTCGCGAGCGGACAGCGTGACGACCCAGTAGGTGGCCGTCGCGCACAAACCCGCGAAGAGGGCGAGGGAAAGGATCCGGATCGAGAGCGCGTTCATGCGCGCTATTGTACGGATGTATATGAAATTTGCGTTGGGTGAAAGCCCTCGGCGATGCGCGCCTTACAATGCGTGCTCCGCGCCCGCCGGTCCGGAAGGTTGCCGTCAGGCAATCGTCCGGTGCGCCGGGTGCGTCACTCAATCGACGACATTTTTTGGAAAGAGGTAGTCAGTCATGCAAACGTGGATCACTCGCCGCAACGCGGCCGTGCGTCGTCAGCGCGGTTTCACGCTGATCGAGATCATGGTGGTGGTCGCGATCCTCGGGATCCTGGCAGCGCTGATCGTGCCGAAGATCATGAGCCGCCCAGACGAGGCGCGCCGCATCGCCGCGAAGCAGGACATCGGCACGATCATGCAGGCGCTCAAGCTGTACCGTCTGGACAACGGCCGCTATCCGACCCAGGAGCAGGGCCTGAATTCGCTGATCCAGAAGCCGACCACCGATCCGATCCCGAACAACTGGAAGGACGGCGGCTATCTCGAGCGCCTGCCGAACGATCCGTGGGGCAACGGGTACAAGTACCTGAACC
This sequence comes from Burkholderia sp. E168m22, assembly GCF_001319805.1. Classification (NCBI taxonomy): domain Bacteria; kingdom Pseudomonadati; phylum Pseudomonadota; class Betaproteobacteria; order Burkholderiales; family Burkholderiaceae; genus Burkholderia; species Burkholderia sp. E168m22. The sequence continues at coordinate 42,891 of NZ_BBSK01000050.1, read as the reverse complement.
CGGGCGTGCACGGCGAGATCGACGTGTTCAGCTACGGCGCCGACGGCAAGGAAGGCGGCGACGGCAACGATACCGACATCGGCTCGTGGCAATAGGCCGGCACTGATCGGCCCGACGTTTCATTCCCGTTCTTCATGCTCGCCATTCGCACGACCTCCCGCTGCGGCCGCGATTGCCGTGTGCGTCGCGGTGCGGTGCCGTTCGTACTGGCACGTGCCGATGGCGGCCTGATGAAGCACGGCGCGGCACGACGTCGCACGCGCGGCTTCACGCTGCTCGAAATGCTGGTCGTGCTGGTGATCGCGGGGCTGCTCGTGTCGCTCGCATCGCTGTCGCTGACGCGCAATCCGCGCACCGACCTGCGCGAGGAAGCGCAGCGTATCGCGCTGCTGTTCGAGACGGCCGGCGACGAAGCGCAGGTGCGCGCGCGGCCGATCGCGTGGCAGCCGACCGCGCACGGTTTCCAGTTCGACGTGAGCTCGCCCGACGGCTGGCGCACGCTGCGCGACGACCTGCTGCGTCCGCGCGACTGGGACGGCGGCGTCACCGGCGCCGACATCGATTACCCGGGGTCGGACACGCGCGCGAGCCGCGTCGTGTTCGGCACCGAGAGCATCGACACGCCGGTGCGCGTGACGCTGCATTCGGCCGCCGGCAGCGCGACGATCGTCGGCACCGGCAACGGCCGCTACGAGGTGCAATGACGATGCGTCGTCGCCTGCCCTTCCCCGTTTCTTCCGCCTGCGGCTTCACGATGATCGAGGTGCTGGTCGCGCTCGCGATCATCGCGGTCGCGCTCGCCGCGTCGATCCGCGCGGTCGGCACGATGGCGACCAACGCGTCCGAGCTGCATCGCCGGCTGCTCGCCGGCTGGAGCGCCGACAATGCGCTCGCGCAGCTGCGGCTCACGCATGCGTGGCCGGAGGTCGGCGAACAGAGTTTCGACTGCTCGCAAGGCAACGTGCAGCTCGTCTGCACGCAGCGCGTGAGCACCACGCCGAATCCGGTGTTCCGGCGCGTGCGGATTTCGGTGAGCATGCCCGGCCGCGCCGGCGTGCTCGCGCAGATGGTGACGGTGGTCGCGAATGAAACCAGCCGTCCGCTCTGACGCGCCGATGCGCCGCGCGTCCGCCCCCTCGTCCCGTGCTGCCCGCGGCTTCACGCTGATCGAGCTGATGATCGCGATCGCGATCCTCGCAGTGGTCGCGATTCTCGCGTGGCGCGGGCTCGACCAGATCATGCGCGGTCGCGACAAGGTCGCGGCCGCGATGGAGGACGAGCGCGTGTTCGCGCAGATGTTCGACCAGATGCGCATCGACGCGCGGCTCGCCGCGACCGACGACGAGGCCGGCCAGCCGGCGATCGGCGTCGCCGGCAATACGCTGCAGATCGTGCGCGAACTCGACGTGCCGGGCGTCGCGCCGCGGCTGCAGGTGGTCCGCTACCGGATCGCCGGCGGGCGCGTCGTGCGCTACGCATCGCCGCCGATCGACGACACGAACCGGTTGCGCACCGTGCTGAAGGACAGCAGCGTCGACGGCTGGAGCTGGGTCGCGCTGATGGGCGGCGTCGGCGCGATCGACGCGAAGCTGTACGTGCCGCGCGTGGGCTGGACCACCAACCTGCAGACGGCCGACGACGCGCTCGCGCAGAACAACGACGCGCTCAAGGTGCCGCAGATCGGCAACGCGCCGCCGGCGCGCGCGGTGACCGGGCTGCAGGTCAGCATCGGCGCGACGTCGCTGCGCGTGCCGATCACGCGCATCTTCCTCGTCGGGGAATGACGATGCGCGCGCGCCCTTTCCGTCGAATGCCTGCCCGCCGCCAGCGCGGCGCCGCGATCATCACCGCGCTGCTCGTGGTCGCGCTGTCGGCGATCCTCGTGTCGGGGATGCTGTGGCGCCAGCAGGTTCAGATCCGCCGCATCGAGAACCAGCGCGTGATCGCGCAGGCGCAGTGGGTCGCGCGCGGCGCGCTCGACTGGACCCGGATGATCCTGCGTTCCGAAGGCGACACGGCGCCCGGCATCACCTATCTCGGCGGGATCTGGGGCGTGCCGATCGCGAAGACGAAGCTGTCGGATTTCCTCGGCCGGATCGGCGCACCGAACGACACGGACGCCGAAGACACCTATCTGTCCGGCTCGATCGAGGACGCGCAGGCGAAGTTCAACCTGCGCAACCTCGTGTCGTCGCCGGCGCCCGGCGTGCTGCAACTGAACGTCACGCAGATGCAGGCGTTCCAGCGCCTGCTGACGACGCTCGGCTACGACAGCGCGTTCGCGAAGCGCATCGCGCTGCAGGTGCGCGCGGGGCTGCTGCATTCGGCCACGCGGTTCCAGATGCCGAACCTGCCCGGCGGCGGCGGGACCGCCGCGAACGCCGCGACCGCGCCGGTGACGAGCGGCGACATGCAAGGCAGCGGCTTCACCGACGATCCTGGCATGGCCGGCGGCGACCGCGGACCCGCGCCGCTGATGATGACGCGCGTCGACAGCCTGCTCGACGTCGACGGCGTGACGCCGGAGATGGTCGCGCGGCTGCGCCCGTTCGTCACGGTGCTGCCGACCACCACGCCCGTGAACATGAACACCGCACCGGCCGAAGTGATCGCCGCGCTGATACCGGGGATGAGCGTGTCGTCCGCGCAGGCGCTCGTGTCGCGCCGCGAGACCGTATTTTTCCGCAACGTGGGCGACGTGCAGCTCGCGCTGCGCGGCGCCGGCGCGCCGCCGAACGTGACGATCGACTCGAGCCTCGTCGACGTCAATTCGAGCTATTTCATCGTGCATGGCCGGATTCAGCACGAACGCGCGGAGGTCGACCGCACCTCGCTCGTGTATCGTGATCCGACCACGCACTCGACGCGGGTCGTGCGCATCCGCGACCAGCTATAACGACGCCAATCGGGAGAGGAGCTCTTGTGAGCACGTTGATTGTTTCTTTGCCGCCGCGCGAGCCTGCCGTGCCGTTGCAGGAATGGCAGTGGCCCGAGCTGCCGTTCACGCTCGTCGACAAGGCCGGCCAGGTGCAGCGCGCGGGCCGCGCCGCGCTCGCGCTGCTGCCGCGCGCGAACGCGACGGTGCTGATCGTCGCCGCGCGCGACGTGCTGCTGCTGGCCGCGACCGTGCCGCCGCTGAAGGGGCCGAAGCTGCGCCAGGCGCTGCCCAACATCGTCGAGGATCAGCTGATCCAGGACCCGCTCGGCTGCCACATCGCGCTCGATCCGGCCGCGCTGCCCGACGGGCGCCGCGTGCTGGCCGTCGTCGACCGCGCATGGTTCCGCACGATCTGCGACGCGTTCACCGCGGCCGGCCACCGGCACCTGAGCGCGGTGCCCGCGACCCGCTGCCTGCCGGCGCCGCGCGCGTCGGCCGACGCGGGCTCCGCCGTGCCGGCCGACGGCGAGCCCACCGACGCCGCCGCGCTCGTCGCGGACGTCACCGAGCCGCCTGCCCGCCCGCCGACGGTCGCCGCGGTGCTCGGACTCGCGACGGCGGTCGAACCGGTGCTCGTCGAAGCCGGCGCGCTGCCGGCCGCGGCCGGGGCGCCGCGCCTCGAACTGGCGGTCGCGCGCGGCGCGCTCGGCGAAGGCTTCGCGGCGCCCGCATCGCGCGCGGCCGGCACGCTGGCCGCGCTCGCGGGCGGCGGTGACGTCGAACTGTACGAACTCGGCGAACCGGGCGCGGAGCCGCGGCTCGCGTCGGTCGGCCGCACCGACGCGCCGCTGCTGCCGGGCGCCGCGCCGCTGTCGTTCGACACGTTCGCGCGCCGGGCGCTGACCGAACCGTTCGATCTGTGCCAGTTCGAATTCGAATCGCAGCCGTGGCGCTTCGACCGCGCGACGGTGAAGCGCCTGCGCGTACCGATCGCGCTGGCCGCGGCGACGCTCGGCGTCGCGGTGATCGGGATGAACCTGCACTGGTGGAAGCTGTCGCGCGAGCGCGATGCGCTGTCCGCGCAGATCACCGAGACGCTGCTGTCTGCCTTCCCGAAGACGACCACCGTGCTCGATCCGCCCGCGCAGATGCAGCGCCAGCTCGACCAGCTTCGGCTCGCTGCCGGCGAGCTGTCGCCGAACGATTTCCTCGCGCTATCGAGCGGCTTGTCGCGCTCGATGGGCGCGCTGCCGCTGAACGGCATCGCGTCGCTCGACTATCACGACCGGCGGCTCGACGTCGGCTTCAAGCCGGAGGTCAAGGTCGATCCCGATTTCACGCAGCGCCTCGCGCGTAACGGACTGTCCGGCGAAGTCGACAGCAACACGGGCAAATGGACGATCCGGAGCCGCTCATGAAAACCGAACAACTGAACCAGACGCTGGCCCAGTTCTGGGGCGAGCGCACGCCGCGCGAGAAGACGCTGCTCGGCTGGGGCGGCGCCGTGCTGGCGGTCGCGATTGCGTATTCGGTGCTGTGGTCGCCCGCGCAGGAAGGCCGCGCGCGGATTCAGCGCGAACTGCCGGCGATGCGTCACGAACTCGCGCAGATGACCGCGCAGGCGAACGAGGCGAAGTCGCTGGCTGCCGCCGCGCAGGGTGTCGCGCCGACCGGCCTCGCGCTGAAGGATGCGCTCACTGCATCGCTGTCCGATCACGGGCTGCAGGGCGCGCAGGTGCAGATCGTCGGCAACGGCGTGCAGATCCAGATGAAGAACGTGTCGTTCCCGGCATGGACCCAGTGGCTCGACGATGCGCGCCGGCAGTTCAAGGTGCAGGTCGGCGAGGCGCATGCCACGGCGCTGAAGGAAGACGGCCAGGTCGATCTGACGGCCGTGATGCAACCTTCCGTCCAGAAATAGATGACGGCGGTGAATGACGCAAACGAAGGCCGGCCGATGCGGCCGTGGGTGAGACGGCTCGTCACCGTGTTGCCGTGGGTGCTGGCAGGCGGCCTGGCCACGGCGGTGACGCTCGTCGCGCTCGCGCCGGCCGCGTGGATCGCGCCGCAGTTCGCGCGTGCGACCGGCGGCCACGTGAATCTCGCCGATCCGGACGGGTCGCTGTGGCACGGCTCCGGCACGCTGATGCTCGCGCCGGGCGCCGACCAGAGCGCGGCGACGCTGCTGCCGGGCCGGGTCGAATGGACCACGCGCTTCTGGCCGTTGCTGACCGGGCGTGTTCAGATGCGCATGCGGCAGACCGAAGCGATGCCCGATGCGGTCACGCTCGATGCGACGTGGCGCGGCGCGGTGCTGTCGGCGGGCACGATGGCCGTGCCTGCGTCGCTGCTCACCGGGCTCGGCACGCCGTTCAACACGCTCGACCTGCAGGGCGACGTGCGGCTCGGCTGGAGCGACTGGCGGCTGATCGGCAACAACGCGTTCGGCCAGCTGACGGTGACGATCGATTCGATGAGTTCGCGCGTGTCGCGCGTGAAGCCGCTCGGTTCGTACCGCGCGGTATTGCAGGCGAAGGGCGCGGGCGCCGATCTCGACCTGTCGACGACGCAGGGCCCGCTGTTCCTCGACGGGCACGGCAGCTTCGGCCCCGGCCAAGGATCGTTCCGCGGGACCGCGCATGCGGCGCCGGAGCAGCAGGCAAACCTCGCCGGACTGCTGAACCTGCTCGGCCACCCGATCGGCAACAACCAGGTGTCGCTGATCTTCGGCGACGCGCAGCGCTGATTCTGATTGCGCGCGTCGCCCGCTTCCCTTTCTACTTCTGCGCGAGCGGCGCGGCGGCCGACGGTGCGGTGGCCGCGGGCGCGGCCGCACCGGACGCCGGCAAGGGCGCCGGCGCCGCCATGTCGCCGTTCTCGTGCGCCATCTCCGATACGTTCCAGCCGCCGCCGAGCGCCTTCACGAGCCCGACCGACGACACCATCCGCTGCCCGGCGATCGTCGCGAGCTTTTGCTGCGCGGTGAACGCGGTGGTCTGCGCGGTCAGCACGTTCAGGTACGCGACCGTGCCGGCCTTGTACTGGTTCGTGACGATCGCGAGCGCGTGCTCGGCGCTGTCGACCGCCTGCCGCTGCACGTCGATTTCCTGCGCGAGAATGCGCTGCGACGCGAGGTTGTCCTCGACGTCCTGGAACGCGGTGAGTACCGCGAGGCGATAGGCGGCGACGTCCTGGTCGTAGGTCGCGCGCGCGGCGTCGGTCTGCGCGGCGCGCAGCCCCGCGTCGAACAGCGTGGCCGCGAGCTGCGGGCCGACCGTCCAGAAGCGCGCCGGCAGCGTGAACAGCTGCGACCACACCGAGCTCTGTAAGCCGCCGGTGGCCGACAGCGTGAGCGTGGGGAAGAACGCCGAGATCGCGACGCCGATCTGCTCGTTCGCGGCCGCCGCGCGGCGCTCGGCCGCCGCGATGTCGGGCCGGCGCTCGAGGATCGCGGACGGCACGTCGACCGGCGTGACCGGCGGCTCGGCCGCGAGCGGGTTCGGCGGCAGCGAGAAGGTCGACGCGGGCTCGCCGATCAGCGTCGCGATCGCGTGCTCGTACTGCGCGCGGGCGACGCCGTTGTCGATCTGCGCGGCCTGCGCGCTCTGCAGCTGCGTTTGCGCCTGGATCACGTCGGCGCGCGCGGCGACGCCCTGCGCGTACTGGTTCTGCGTGAGCTGCAGCGAGCGTTCATACGACTTCACGGTGTCGTCGAGCAGCTTTTGCAGCGCATCGGACGTACGCAACTGGAAATAGGTCTGCGCGAGCAGCGCCTGCTGCGACAGCCGCGCGTTCGCGAGGTCGGCCGCGGCGGCCGCTTCGCCGGCGCGCTGCGCGCTGACGGTGCGGCTCACCTTGCCCCACAGGTCGGGTTCCCAGCTGGCGTCGAGGCCGACGCTGTAGCTGTTGTTGATCGATCCGGTCGACCCGCTGCCGAAATTCGACGACGAACCCGACGACAGCGACGTGCGCGGCGTCCGTGCGCGCGAGCCCGAGGCGGTCAGCCCGACGGTCGGGAAATACGCGGCGCGCGCCTCGGTGACGAGCGCGCGCGCCTGCCGGTAGGCGGCCGCCGATTGCGCGATGGTCTGGTTCGACGCGTTGAGCTTGCCGATCAGCGCATCGAGCTGCGGATCGTTGTAGACCGTCCACCACGCGCCGCGGTCGGCGCGATCGGCGGGTTGCGCGACTTTCCAGCCGGCCGGCGCTTCCTTGAACGCGGCGGGGATCGACGTGTCGGGGCGGTGATAGTCGGGCCCGACGGCGCAGCCGGCGAGCAGCACGGCCGTCGCAATGGCGACGGCGGCGCTCAGCGGGCGAACGGCGCGCGGGAGGGAGGCGTACGGCATGGTGGTTTTCCTGTCTGGGCGTGACGGCCGGCGAGCGGCGCCGCGCGATGCGGTCGTCATGCCGCTGGCGGACAAATGGTAACTGACGGCGGGAAAGCTGCGCAGCCCTAAGGGTACGGTGCGCGGCAGCCGGAATGTGTTACCGGCGCGGCCGGCCGGTTTACCGGCCATTACGGCCAGCTTGCGGGAAAACGGGCGGGCGAATCGGCGTACGGCACCGGCCGCGCGTGACGCGGCCGGCGATCAGGCGGGATCGTGCGGACAGCGGCGGGAGTGCTGCGGCGTCAGTGGCAGCGCACGGGCACCGGGACGGGTTCGGCGGCGGCAGCCCGCCATGTCGACGGCTCCGTCGCGGCCGGCTGGCTCGTGCGGCGGGCGGCATTTTTCGCGTTGCGCTGCCGGCGATGATCGAACCATGCGAACCCGAGCGCCGCGAGCGAGCCGCCAGGCACGACCAGCATCGTCACGTACAGCGCGATCTTCCAGCCGCGGTGCGGGCCGGAGAACACATGATGAGCGGTATCGGTCAGGTTGCGGCACAGCGCGCCGGCGGCATTTTTCAGGAACAGCATCGCGAACATCCTCGGGTGCCCGGCAGCGCGGGCCAATCGGTCAGAACATAGTCTCCGGCAGTGCAACATGCACGTCGTAACTGGTTGACTCAAATAATATTGACTAAGCAATCATTTTTCAAGATACTGGGCGCGTTTTAACCCGAAACGCACTATTGCTGCGCGCGCAATCGTATGACCGGCGGCCTCTACGATCCCGAGAACATCGCGCTGGAAACGAGCCTCGGCTATTACCTGTCGAAGGCGAAGCAGGCGCTCGTCGAGCGGATGGATCGCGCGCTCGAGCCGTTCGACCTCACCGCGCAGCAGATCGGCGTGATCCTGCTGCTGTCGCGCGGCTACGCGCGCACGCCGTTCGAACTGTCGCGCAAGATGTCGTACGACAGCGGCTCGATGACGCGCATGCTCGACCGGCTCGAACGCAAGGGGCTGATCGCACGGGCGCGCAGCGAGCAGGACCGCCGGATGATCGAGCTGACGCTGACCGAACGCGGCATCGAAGCCGCCCGCGCGCTGCCGTCGCTGGTCGCGACCGTGCTCAACGCGCAGCTCGAAGGCTTCTCGGCCGACGAACTCGCGACGCTCACCGGCCTGCTGCAACGCTTCATCGCCAACGGGCCCGGTTCGACCGGCTGCCCGAAGCCCGACGAACCCGACTGCTGACGCGCGCGGAGCCCCATGTCTAGGTTAAACACTCGCTTATTTCTCTGTCTGGGCAGAAGATGACAAGGCACCCGCTCCGCTTTTCCCCTTTTTCCTTCCACCCGGCCGGGCCGCGCTGCGTCGCGCGCCCGTGCGTTGTGCCGGCGCGTCGCGCGCGCCGCGTCTAGGAGATTCCGATGTCCGCCACCACGGCATCCGCCCCCTCCCCTGCTGCCGAACCGGCGCCGCTGACCGGCGGCGCACTCGCGCTGCTGACCGTCGGGCTCGCGCTCGGCACCTTCATGGAAGTGCTCGACACGTCGATCGCGAACGTCGCGGTGCCGACCATCTCGGGCAGCCTCGGCGTCGCGACGAGCGAGGGCACGTGGGTGATCTCGTCGTATTCGGTCGCGTCCGCGATCGCGGTGCCGCTGACCGGCTGGCTCGCGCGCCGGGTCGGCGAGGTGCGCCTGTTCACGCTGTCGGTGCTCGCGTTCACGATCGCGTCGGCGCTGTGCGGCTTCGCGACCAACTTCGAGACGCTGATCGCGTTCCGGCTGCTGCAGGGCCTCGTGTCCGGGCCGATGGTGCCGCTGTCGCAGACGATCCTGATGCGCAGCTACCCACCGGCGAAACGCGGGCTCGCGCTCGGGCTATGGGCGATGACGGTGATCGTCGCGCCGATCTTCGGCCCGTTGCTGGGCGGCTGGATCAGCGACAACTACACGTGGCCGTGGATCTTCTACATCAACCTGCCGATCGGTGTGTTCTCGGCGACCTGCGCGTATTTCCTGCTGCGCGGCCGCGAGACGAAGACGTCGAAGCAGCGGATCGACGCGATCGGCCTCGCGCTGCTCGTGATCGGCGTGTCGTGCCTGCAGATGATGCTCGACCTCGGCAAGGACCGCGACTGGTTCAACTCGACCTTCATCGTCGCGCTCGCGCTGATCGCGGTCGTGTCGCTCGCGTTCATGCTCGTGTGGGAGGCGACCGAGAAGGAGCCGGTGGTCGACCTGTCGCTCTTCAAGGACCGCAACTTCGCGCTCGGCGCGCTGATCATCTCGTTCGGCTTCATGGCGTTCTTCGGTTCGGTCGTGATCTTCCCGCTATGGCTGCAGACGGTGATGGGCTACACGGCCGGCAAGGCCGGCCTCGCGACCGCGCCGGTCGGGCTGCTCGCGCTGGTGCTGTCGCCGCTGATCGGCCGCAACATGCACCGGCTCGACCTGCGGATGGTCGCGAGCTTCGCGTTCATCGTGTTCGCGGGCGTGTCGCTGTGGAACGCGACGTTTACGCTCGACGTGCCGTTCAACCACGTGATCCTGCCGCGGCTCGTGCAGGGCATCGGCGTCGCGTGCTTCTTCGTGCCGATGACGACGATCACGCTGTCGAGCATCTCCGACGAGCGGCTCGCGAGCGCATCGGGGCTGTCGAACTTCCTGCGCACGCTGTCCGGCGCGATCGGCACCGCGGCCAGCTCGACGTTCTGGGAGAACGACGCGATCTACCATCATGCGCGGCTGTCGGAATCGGTGAGCATCTACGCGCAGAACACGACCGACTACCAGGGCGCGCTCGCGCAGCTCGGCATCGTCGGGCAGACGGCCAATGCGCAACTCAACCAGCTCGTCACGCAGCAAGGCTTCATGATGGCGACCAACGACTTCTTCCATCTGTCGGCGGGCGTGTTCGTCGCACTCGCGGCGCTCGTGTGGATCACGAAGCCGAAGAAGGGCGCGGGGCCCGCGATGGGGCATTGAGGGGGCGCGAGCAGCCCTGTATGCAGCCGACGACAGGTCTTGCGGGCATTCTCTATATGAACTAAGCTAGAACACTGACTGAACTTAGTTTATTTGAGGGATGCCATGCAGACCTACAACATGCATGACGCGAAGACGAACCTGTCGCGTCTGATCGACGAGGCAGTTCACGCGGGTGAACCGTTCGTGATCGCGAAGGCCGGCAAGCCGCTCGTCAAGGTTGTGCCGATCGATGCGCCCGAGGCGACGCGGCCGGCGCGGATCGGTTTCATGAAGGGTCAAATCGTGGTGCCGGCCGACTTCGATACGATGGGTGACGATGCCATCCGGAAGCTGTTCGAGGGCGACGCGTGAAACTGCTGCTCGACACGCACCTGATTCTTTGGGCGGCCGCGGACGCGACCGAATTGCCCGATCGAGCCCGTACGCTCATCGAGGATCCCGCCTATACCCTGTTGTTCAGCGTCGCGAGTCTCTGGGAGATCGTGATCAAGCGTGGGCTCGATCGCAATGATTTTCAGGTCGATCCGCACGTGCTGCGTCGCAATCTGCTCGACGCCGGCTACGTCGAATTGCCGATCACGAGCGCACATGTCCTCGCAGTCGAGCAACTGCCGCTGGTGCATCGCGATCCGTTCGATCGGCTGCTGATTGCCCAGGCGATTGCAGAAGGCGTTACGTTTCTCACGCACGACCATACGGTTGCCCGGTATCCGGGCCCGATTCGGCACGTCTGATCACGCTGAGCGGGGGCGCAACCGTCACTCCCTCGCCCGCAATCCCCCGAACGCCAGATCGTCGGCCGGCGCGAGCGGCAGCGTCGCCCGCGCGACGTCGAGCCACGCGCGCGCCGCATGCGACAGGTAGCCCTTCTTCAGCCAGCCGAGCGCGATCGCCCACGTGATTTCCGGCTCGACGATCGGCCGGCACGTGAACTGGCTCGCGTCGAGCCGCCGGCAATACGGCTCGGGCAGCAGCGCGATGCCGACGCCCGCATGCACGAGCGCGGCCATGAAATCCCAGTGGCCGCTGCGGCTCACGATCGACGGCGTGAAGCCGGCCTGCCGGCACGCATCGAGCACCGCGTCGTGCAGCGCGAGGCTTTCCGCATAGAACACGAACGATTCGCGCGCGAGATCCGCGAGCGGCACGGCCGCGTGCTCCTCCCAGCGCGACTCGCGCGGCGCGACGAGCCACAGCGGCGCGCGCACCATCGGCAGCCGCTCGAACGTGCCGGGATCGACCGGCTCCAGCAGGCCGCCGAGTTCCAGCTCGCCCGACATCAGCGCGGCCTCGATCATCCGCGCGCCCTGCTCGAACAGCTTCAGCTCGATGTTCGGGTAGCGCTGCTTGTACGCGGCGATGATCGGCGTGAACAGCGAACCGCCGAGCGGCGGGATGCCGATCGTCAGCTCGCCGCGCCCGAGCGTGCCGAGATCGTTCAGCTCCGACTGCAGCTGCGCCTGCGCGGCGAGCACGTCCTGGCCGCGCTGGAACACGATCCGCCCGGCGTCGGTCAGCACCATCTGCCGGCCGTCGCGCAGCAGCAGCGGCGAACCGATCTCGTCCTCCAGCGCCTTCACCATCTTGCTGATGGTCGGCTGCGTGACGAACAGCCTGTCGGCCGCCGCGGTGAAGCTCTGCTGGCGAACTACCTCGACGAAGTACCGCAACGCGCGCAATTCCATCGATCACTCCCCAAATTGGTGCGGCTGAATGCAAGCGAATTCCGAATTGGAATGACAAGGATAGAGACAAGTCATTTTATTTATGGTTAGGGGAAACCCTATACTTGCTCCATTGACAGAAACATCTGTATGGAGCCAGCCATGAACAAGCCGACCGCCACTGCCGCCGCCCGCCCCGTCGCTTCGGGCAGCCTCGCGCACACGGGCCGGATCGTGCTGCAGGCCACCGCGCTCGGCGTGCTGTGGATGGCGGTCGACTGGGCCGTGCGCACGGTCGGGCTGCCGATTCCGTCCGGCGTGATCGGCCTCGCGGTGCTCCTCGTGCTGCTGTTCTCGGGCCGCGTCGCCCCGGCATGGGTGAAGGACGGCGCGAACTGGCTCTTGTCCGACATGCTGCTGTTCTTCGTGCCGGCCGCCGTCGCGGCCGTGCAGTACGGCGGGCTGTTCCGCGAGGACGGCTGGCGCATCGCGCTGGTGATGCTCGCCGGCACCGCGTTCGTGATGGTCGCGGTGGCCGTCGCGGTCGATCTGGCCGCGAAACTCGAACGCCGGCTCGCCGCGCAGCGCGTGTTCGCCGAGCGCCGCCGCGCGCGCCTGAGCGCCGTCGCTCACTGAGCGGGAGCCTGCCATGCTCGCCGCGCTATCGAACCTGCCCGCCGACCGGGTGAATACCGCGATCTCCGTCGGCTGCTTCGTGCTGACGATCGTGCTGTATTTCGCGTCGAAGCGGCTCTACGCGTACAAGAAGACGCTGCTGTTCTCGCCGCTCGTGTTCGTGCCGGGCGTGCTGGTGCTGCTCGTGCTGCTGACCGGCATCCCGTATTCGGTCTATTTCCGCGACACGCGCTGGCTGATGTGGCTGCTCGGCCCGGCGACGATCGCGTTCGCGGTGCCGATCTACGACTATCGTGACCTGATCCGCCGCCACTGGCTGTCGTTGTCGGTCGGCGTCGCGGTCGGGATCGCCGCGGGCGTATGCGGGTCGCTGCTGCTCGCGAAGCTGCTGCACCTGTCGCCCGAGCTGCAGCGCTCGCTGATGACGCGCTCGGTGTCGACGCCGTTCGCGCTCGCCGTGTCGGACAAGATCCACGCGCCGAAGGATCTCACCGCCCTGTTCGTGATCGCGACCGGCATCTGCGGGATGCTGCTCGGCGAGCTCGTGCTGGCGCTCGTGCCGATGCGCACGCGGCTCGCGCGCGGCGCGCTGTTCGGCGCGGCCGCCCATGGCGTGGGCACCGCGAAGGCGCGCGAGATCGGCAACGAGGAAGGCGTCGTGTCGAGCCTGACGATGATGATCGCGGGCGTCGCGATGGTGCTGATCGCGCCGTTGCTCACGCTGCTGCCGATCTGACAGAAGTGCGGGCGGGCGCCGCTGGCCGCCCTGCCGCGCTTTCCGCCTGACGGCCCGGTTCCCGCCAGCCGCCCCCCGCCTGAGCGTTTCCTCCTCTGCATTCCTGCGCGACATCGCGCCGGCACCCGGCCGACCATCGGCTGAGATAGCCGCAATTCCCCCCTCTTTTCCGCCCATCGGCCTCGGCCCGGATGCCGAACAATGCATGCTACGAGACATCACGCACGCATTCACATGGCCACGACTGCAACTCCGACCGCCGACAAGCCGGCTTCGTCCGGCAAGTTCAAGCGCATCGCGCTCATCGCCGTCATCGCGCTGGGCGCGGCTGCCGCCGCCGCCGGCGGCATGTACGTGTTCCTGAACAAGGCAGGCGTCGGCCATCCGAGCGCGCCCGCCGAGCCGGCGCCGCTTGCCGCGCCGGTGTTCTTCCCGCTCGACCCGCTGACCGTGAACCTGCAGTCCGACGACGGCGCGCAGCACTACCTGCGCGTCGGCCTGTCGCTGAAGCTCACCGATCCGAAGGCGCAGGAGCAACTGACCGCGCGGATGCCGGAAATCCGCAGCCGGATCCTGCTCGCGCTGTCGAACAAGCATCCCGAGGAGCTCGCGACGCCGGAGGGCAAGCGTTCGCTCGCGACGGAGCTGCGGGAGCTGATCGAACAGCCGACGCAGCCGGGCAACCAGCGCGCGAAGGTCGACGACGTCCTGTTCACCGAGTTCGTCGTCCAGTAACGCGGCCGCGAAAGGAGCGCGTATGGGTCACCAGGAGTTCATGTCCCAGGAGGAGGTCGATGCCCTCCTCAAGGGCGTCACGGGCGAAACCGATGCAGTCGACGAGCAGCGCGACACATCGGGCGTCCGCCCCTACAACATCGCGACGCAGGAGCGGATCGTCCGCGGCCGGATGCCCGGCCTCGAGATCATCAACGACCGCTTCGCGCGCCTGTTGCGGATCGGCATCTTCAACTTCATGCGGCGCACGGCGGAAATTTCCGTCAGCCAGGTGAAGGTGCAGAAGTACAGCGAATTCACCCGCAACCTGCCGATCCCGACCAACCTGAATCTGGTGCACGTGAAGCCGCTGCGCGGCACGTCGCTGTTCGTGTTCGACCCGAACCTCGTGTTCTTCGTCGTCGACAACCTGTTCGGCGGCGACGGGCGCTTTCACACGCGCGTCGAGGGCCGCGACTTCACGGCCACCGAGCAGCGGATCATCGGCAAGCTGCTGAACCTGGTGTTCGAGCACTACACGACCGCGTGGAAGAGCGTGCGGCCGCTGCAGTTCGAATTCGTGCGCTCGGAGATGCACACGCAGTTCGCGAACGTCGCGACGCCGAACGAGATCGTGATCGTCACGCAGTTCTCGATCGAGTTCGGGCCGACCGGCGGCACGCTGCACATCTGCATGCCGTACTCGATGATCGAACCGATCCGCGACGTGCTCAGCTCGCCGATCCAGGGCGAGGCGCTCGAAGTCGACCGCCGCTGGGTGCGCGTGCTGTCGCAGCAGGTGCAGGCCGCGGAAGTCGAGCTGACCGCGAATCTCGCCGAGATCTCGTCGACGTTCGAGAAGATCCTGAACCTGCGCGCGGGCGACGTGCTGCCGCTGGAGATCGAGGACACGATCACCGCGAAGGTCGACGGCGTGCCGGTGATGGAATGCGGCTACGGAATTTTCAATGGTCAATATGCGTTGCGCGTGCAGAAGATGATCGGCGCGAGCGATTCGATGAAGGAAGGTGGATATGAGTGAGCTGAACCAGACGCCCGACGACGACATCCAGGCGATGGCCGATGCGGCCCTCGCGGCGTCGGCCGCCGACGCGAAGGCGCCGGCCGCGGCCGAGGAAGATCCGGGCATGGACGACTGGGCGGCCGCGCTCGCCGAGCAGAACGAGCAACCGGTGCAGGCGGGCGCGACGGGCGCCGGCGTGTTCCAGCCGCTGTCGAAGGCCGCGGCGAGCTCGACGCACAACGACATCGAGATGATCCTCGACATCCCGGTCAAGATGACCGTGGAGCTCGGCCGCACGAAGATCGCGATCCGCAACCTGCTGCAGCTCGCGCAGGGGTCGGTCGTCGAGCTCGACGGCATGGCCGGCGAGCCGATGGACGTGCTCGTGAACGGCTGCCTGATCGCGCAGGGCGAAGTCGTGGTGGTCAACGACAAGTTCGGTATTCGCCTCACCGACATCATCACGCCGGCCGAACGCATCCGGAAGCTGAATCGATGAACGTCGTGATGTCCGGCCGGCGCGCGTGCCGCGCGATTGCGGCGGCGGCACTCGCCACTGTCGCGTCGCTCGCATGCGCGCCGGCCGGCGCCGCCGACATGAACGCGGTGAACCACCCCGGTTCGATCGCGTCGAGCGTGACGGTCGGTTCGGCCGCGCCGTCGCTCGGCATCGGCGCGGTGCTGCAGACGCTCGTCGGGCTCGCGGTCGTGATCGGCCTCGTGTTCGCGTGCGCATGGCTCGCCCGCCGCTTCGGCTTCCAGCCCGCGCGGCGCGGCGGCCCGCTGAAGGTCGTGTCGAGCGTGGGGCTCGGCGCGAAGGAAAGCGCGACGATCGTCGAGATCGGCGATACCTGGCTCGTGCTCGGCGTCGCGCCGGGCAACGTGCGATTGCTGCATACGCTGCCGGCCGGTTCGGTGGCGGCCACCGCGACGGCGACTGCGGGCTCGGCCCCGGCCGACGCGTCCGTCGGCGGCACTTCGTCCGACGCCAGCCTGCCCGGCACGTTCGGCTCGCGGTTTCGCGACGCGCTCGCGGGCGAAGCCGCGAAACGCCTCGGGCGCGGCAAGGACCGCTGACATGGCGCCGCGCCCTCTTCCAGTCTCCGCATTCCGATGAAACACGCATTCCTGCGTCACGCGGCGCGCGTCGCGCCCGTGTTGATCCTCTGTCTCGCCCCGGCGCTCGCGTATGCGCAGGCGAACGGCCTGCCCGCGTTCAACGCGAGCCCGGGCCCGCACGGCGGCACCACCTATTCGCTGAGCGTGCAGACGATGCTGCTGCTCACGATGCTGTCGTTCCTGCCGGCGATGCTGCTGATGATGACGAGCTTCACGCGCATCATCATCGTGCTGTCGCTGCTGCGCCAGGCGCTCGGCACCGCGACGACGCCGCCGAACCAGGTGCTCGTCGGCCTCGCGATGTTCCTCACCTTCTTCGTGATGTCGCCGGTGCTCGACCGTGCGTACAACGACGGCTACAAGCCGTTCTCCGACGGCTCGATGCCGATGGAGCAGGCCGTGCAGCGCGGCGTCGCGCCGTTCAAGACCTTCATGCTGAAGCAGACCCGCGAGACCGATCTCGCGCTGTTCGCGAAGATCTCGAAGGCCGCGCCGATGCAGGGCCCGGAAGACGTGCCGCTGTCGCTGCTGGTGCCCGCGTTCGTCACGAGCGAGCTGAAGACCGGCTTCCAGATCGGCTTCACGGTGTTCATCCCGTTCCTGATCATCGACATGGTCGTCGCGAGCGTGCTGATGTCGATGGGGATGATGATGGTGTCGCCGTCCACCGTGTCGCTGCCGTTCAAGCTGATGCTGTTCGTGCTGGTCGACGGCTGGCAGCTGCTGATCGGCTCGCTCGCGCAGAGCTTCAGTTAAGCGGAGGAACACGCGCGATGACGCCCGAACAAGTGATGACGCTGGCGCACCAGGCGATGATGGTCGGCCTGCTGCTCGCGGCCCCGCTGCTGCTGGTCGCGCTCGCGGTCGGCCTCGTCGTGAGCCTGTTCCAGGCCGCGACGCAGATCAACGAAGCGACGCTGTCGTTCATCCCGAAGCTGCTCGCGGTCGCTGCGACGCTCGTGATCGCCGGCCCGTGGATGCTGACGACGATGCTCGACTACCTGCGGCAGACGCTGCTGCACGTCGCGACGCTCGGCGCCGGCTGAGCCGCGCTCGGCCCCCTTCTCCCGTATGTTCTCGGTCACCTACGCGCAGCTCAACGGCTGGCTCACGGCGTTCCTGTGGCCGTTCGTGCGGATGCTCGCGCTGGTCGCGACGGCGCCCATGGTCGGCCACGCGGCCGTGCCGGTGCGCGTGAAGATCGGCGTCGCCGCGTTCATGGCGCTCGTCGTCGCGCCGACGCTCGGCGCGATGCCGGACGTCACCGTATTCTCCGCGCAGGGCATCTGGATCCTCGTCAATCAATTCCTGATCGGCGTCGCGATGGGTTTCACGATGCAGCTCGTGTTCGCGGCCGTCGAAGCGGCCGGCGATTTCATCGGGCTGTCGATGGGGCTCGGCTTCGCGACCTTCTTCGATCCGCATTCGAGCGGCGCGACGCCCGCGATGGGCCGGTTCCTGAACGCGGTCGCGATGCTCGCGTTCCTCGCGGTGGACGGCCACCTGCAAATGTTCGCGGCGCTCGCCGCGTCGTTCCAGTCGCTGCCGGTGTCGGCCGACCTGCTGCACGCGCCGGGCTGGCGCACGCTCGCCGCGTTCGGCGCGACCGTGTTCGAGATGGGGCTGCTGCTGTCGCTGCCGGTGGTCGTGGCGCTGCTGATCGCGAACCTCGCGCTCGGCATCCTGAACCGCGCGGCGCCGCAGATCGGCATGTACCAGATCGGCTTTCCCGTAACGCTGATCGTCGGGCTGTTGCTCGTGCAACTGATGATCCCGAACCTCGTGCCGTTCGTGTCGCATCTGTTCGACATGGGGCTCGATGCGATGGGGCGGGTGTTGATCGGCTGGCGCTAGACGCGCGGCCGGCCGCTTTCGACTCGCTTCGGCGCCTGTCGCCCCGTTCCGCCCTCCGTTGCTGGAAAACCCCTAAACGAACCGCTACCCCGCGAAAGGTTGCAGAAGGTTTCGCCTCCCTATACTCGTGATGACGATGCAGCACGCATCGCGCCATACGAATACAACGAAGGAGACGACCCCGATGCGACCTATCCTGCGCACCCTCGCCGTGGCAGCCAGCCTGAGCTGCGCGCTCGCCGCTCACCCCGCTTTCGCCGACGACGGCGGCAAGATCACGATCATGGTCGGCGGGATCGCGAAGCTGATCTACCTGCCCGCGCGGCTCACGCAGGAGCTCGGCAACTTCAAGGCCGAAGGGCTCGACGTCGAGCTGCTGTCGCAGCCGGCCGGCGTCGACGCCGAGAACGAGCTGCTCGCGGGCGCCGTGCAGGGCGTCGTCGGCTTCTACGACCACACGGTCGACCTGCAGAGCAAGGGCAAGGACGTGAAGGCGATCGCCGTGCTCTGCCAGGTGCCGGGCGAAGTCGAGATGGTGTCGACCAAGGCCGCGCCGACCTTCAAGTCGATGGCCGACGCGAAGGGCAAGACGCTCGGCGTGACGGGCCTCGGCTCGTCGACGAGCTTCCTCACCCAATACCTCGCGCTGCAGCACGGCGTGCCGTCGACGCAGTACACGATGCTGCCGGTCGGCGCCGACGCGAGCTTCATCGCCGCGATCAAGCAGGGCCGCATCGACGCCGGGATGACGACCGAGCCGACGGTGTCCGCGCTCGAGAAGATGGGCGACGCGAAGGTGCTGGTCGACCTGCGCACGCTGGAAGGCACGCGCGCCGCGCTCGGCGGCACCTACCCGGCCGCGAGCCTGTACGTGCAGTCGGCGTGGGCCGATGCGCACAAGGCGGAAGCGACCAAGCTCGCGCACGCATTCGCCAAGACGATGCAGTTCATCCACACGCACAGCGCCGAGGAAATCGCCGCGAAGATGCCGGCCGACTACCAGAAGGACAAGGCGCTGTACGTGGCCGCGCTGAAGGCGTCGCTGCCGATGTATACGGCCGACGCGAAGATGCCGGCCGACGGCCCGGCGATCGTGCTGAAGGTGCTGTCGGCGTTCAACCCGTCGGTGAAGGGCAAGCACATCGACCTGGCGCGCACCTACACGAACGATTTCGTGAACGCGAAGTAATCGGGCTCGGCAGTCGCGCCGGCGGCGGCGATCCCGCCGCCGTGCGTTCCCCGTTCCGGCCCGGTTGACCGGCCCGGCGCCGCCCCGCTGCGGCGCCTTCCTCACCCGCAGGATCAATGCGATGAACCAGGCAGTTTCCCCGAGCACACCGGCGATCGAGTTTCGCAATGTGTCGTGCCGCTTCATTTCGCCGGAAGGCAAGGCCACCGTCGCGCTGCGCGACTTCAGCATGAGCGTCGCGCGCGGCGAGTTCATCGCGATCGTCGGCCCGACCGGCTGCGGCAAGTCGACCACGCTGAACCTGATCACCGGGCTGCTCAAGCCCGCATCGGGCGAAGTCCGCGTGATGGGCCGCCCGGTCGACGGGATCGACCCGCGCATCGGCTTCGTGTTCCAGGCGGACGCCGTGTTCCCGTGGCGCAACGTGATCGACAACGTCGCGGCCGGCCCGCTGTTCCGCGGCCGCTCGAAGGACGTCGCGTACGCGCAGGCCGAGGAATGGATCCGCAAGGTCGGCCTCGACAAGTTCACCAAACACTACCCGCACCAGCTCTCCGGCGGGATGAGAAAGCGCGTCGCGCTCGCGCAGACCTTCATCAACCAGCCGGAAATCCTGCTGATGGACGAGCCGTTTTCCGCGCTCGACATGCAGACCCGCACGCTGATGCAGGACGAGCTGCTGCAGCTGTGGTCCGCGAACAAGGGCTCGGTCGTGTTCGTCACGCACGATCTCGAAGAGGCGATCGCGCTTGCCGACCGCGTGTTCGTGCTGACCGCCCGCCCCGCGACGCTCAAGCGCGTCGTCGAGATCGACCTGCCGCGCCCGCGCGTCATGTCGGAAGTGCGCTACGACGCGCGCTTCATCGAAATTTCCAGGGACATCTGGCACGACCTGCGCGAAGAAGTGCAGATCGGCTGACGCATACGCCGCACGGCAGGCTACGGCACGCCATCGCAAGAAACAGCAAGGACAGGAGCATGACCGACATGACGCTTCCCCCCACCGCCCTTCCGGCGACGACGCTCGAGGACGAGTCGCGCGCCGCTCAAACCCGGCTGCGCCGCCGCCGGCAACTGATCATCGGCCTGCGGATCGCCGTGCTCGTCGTCGTGCTCGGCGGCTGGGAACTCGCCGCACGGCTGAAGTGGATCGACCCGTTCTTCTTCTCGATGCCGTCGCTGATCTTCGCGCAGATCCAGGACTGGTTCGTGAACGGCACGTCGCAAGGCCCGCTGCTCACGCAGGTGTGGGTCACGCTCGAGGAAACCACGATCGGCTTCCTGATCGGCTCGGTCGCCGGCGTGATCTGCGGGATCGTGCTCGGCCGCAACAAGCTGATGGCCGACGTGTTCGGCCTGTACATCCAGATCGCGAACTCGATCCCGCGCGTCGTGCTCGGCTCGGTGTTCGTGATCGCGCTCGGCCTCGGGATGGCATCGAAGATCGCGCTGGCCGTCGTGATGGTGTTCTTCGTCGTGTTCGGCAACGCGTTCCAGGGCGTGCGCGAAGCGGATCGTTACCTGATCGCGAACGCGCAGATCCTCGGTGCGTCGCGCCGGCAGATCACCACGTCGGTCGTGATCCCGTCCGCGCTCTCGTGGATTCTCGCGAGCCTGCACGTGAGCTTCGGCTTCGCGCTGGTCGGGGCGGTGGTCGGCGAATTCCTGGGTTCCAAGCAAGGGATCGGGCTGTTAATCTCCACCGCCCAGGGCGCGTTCAACGCGAGCGGCGTGTTCGCGGCGATGATCGTGCTGGCCGTGGTCGCGCTGGCCGCCGACTACCTGCTGACGCGGATCGAGAAGCGGCTGCTGAAGTGGCGCCCCGCGGCGTTCTGAACGCCGTCGATCGGCGCCTGACATGACACCCCCGACCGCGCCGGCGCCCCCGGCGCGGTTCGGCATTTCGGAGAAGGAGCGCGAGAGGATGGCGCACAGCCTGCGCGGGCGGCTCTTGTGGTGGCTGCTGCTGCCGCTCGCGGTGTTCGTGCTGATCGCCGGCGCGATGTCGTACGACACCGCGCGGACCACGGCCGCGCTCGTGCAGGACAGCGCGCTCGTCGCATCCGCGCGCACGATCGGCGAAGACGTCGAATGGCGCAACGGTCGGCCCGCGGCCGACGTGCCGCCCGCCGCGCTGGAGATCTTCGAATCGCCGTCGGGCGACTCGGTGTTCTACAAGGTGATCGACGGCCACGACCGCCTGCTCACCGGCAATCCGGCGCTCGACCTGCCCGCGCGGCACGGCACCGAGCCGACGCTGTACGACACGTCGCTTGACGGCGTGCGGCTGCGCGCGGTGGCCTACGACCGCCAGCTATATGACGAGGGGCAGGTCGAGACGGTCACGGTGGTGGTCGCGAAAACGACGCGTTCGTACGGCGCGATGGTCGCGACGATCTGGCGGCCGCAGCTCGTGCGCCTGTCGTTGATGCTGGTGCTCGCGGTGGTGCTCGTCTATCTCGGCCTCACCTTCGAGCTGCGCCCGCTGATGAAGCTCAAGGACGACGTGGCCGACCGCGGGCCGATGGAGCTGGAGCCGATCCGCCCCGAACGGCTCCAGCACGAGCTGCGGCCGATCGTCGACGCGATCAACCAGTGCATCGCGCGCCTGAACATGCATACGGCCACGCAACGCCGCTTCATCGCGGATGCCGCGCATCAGTTGCGCACGCCGATCGCGGTGCTCGATACGCAGATCCAGTACGCGCAGCAGCGCGGCAACGGCGATCACGAACTCGCGTCCGTGCTCGACAGCATGCAGCGCAGCAGCCGCAAGATGGCGGATGTGACCGACAAGCTGCTGCTGCTCGCGCATGCGGAAGCGACGCCGTCGACCTTGCTCACCCACCGCGTCGATCTGGCCGCGGTGGTGTCGAGCGTGCTGGAAGAGACGATCGTGCTCGCGCAGCGGCGCGACATCGACCTCGGCGCCGACCTCGGCGAGCGGCTCGACGTCGCGGGCAGCGACAGCCTGCTCACCGCTCTGGTGATGAACCTCGTCGACAACGCGGTGCGCTACACGCAGCCCGGCGGCTGCGTGACGGTCTGCGCGCGGCGCGACGGCGACACGATCGTGCTCGACGTGGTCGACGACGGCCCCGGCATCCCGGCCGAAGCCCGACCGCACGTCTTCAAGCGGTTCTACCGCGTGTCGGCCGATACCGAGGGGTCGGGCCTCGGGCTCGCGATCGTGCGCGAGATCGCGCTGGCGCACGGCGGCAGCGCATCGCTCGCGCCGGGGCCCGGCAATCGCGGTGTCGTCGTGACCGTGCGCCTGCCCGCTTTCGATTGAAGAGAACGCCGTCATGAAACTTTTGCTGGTCGAAGACAACGCCGAGCTCGCGCACTGGATCGTGAACCTGCTGCGCGGCGAGGATTTCGCGGTCGACTGCGTCGGCGACGGCGAGCGGGCCGACACGGTGCTCAAGACCGAACGCTACGACGCGGTGCTGCTCGACATGCGGCTGCCCGGCATCAGCGGCAAGGAAGTGCTCGCGCGGCTGCGGCGCCGCAACGACAACGTGCCGGTGCTGATGCTGACCGCGCACGGCTCGGTCGACGACAAGGTCGACTGCTTCGGCGCGGGCGCTGACGACTACGTCGTGAAGCCGTTCGAGTCGCGCGAACTGGTGGCGCGCATCCGCGCGCTGATCCGCCGGCAGGCCGGCGTCGGCACGACGCAGCTCGTGTGCGGCGACCTCGTCTATGCGTTCGGCACGCGCGAATTCCGCTGCGGCGACGCCGTGCTCGCGCTGCGGCGCCGCGAGCATGCGATCCTCGAAACCCTGATGCTGCAGCAGAACAAGACGGTATCGAAGGCGCGGCTGATGGACAGCGTGTTCGCGCTCGACGACGAGCCGAGCGCCGACGCGATCGACATCTACATTCACCGGCTGCGCAAGCATCTCGCCGGCAGCACGGCCGAGATCATCACGCTGCGCGGGCTCGGCTACATCCTGCGGATGAAGAGCGCGCACGGTTGACGCGGCGCGCTTCCCGCTTTCCACACATCAATTCGTAGCACGAATCATCATTGAAGCCTGCCGGACGTCCGGCAGGATCGCTTCCGCACGCGTGCCCGATCCACGATCATTGCGCGTTCGGTGTTTTCACCGATCCGATTCTTTCCTCCGGGAAAGCGTCGTGAAGGATTGCACCCTCTACGATGCTACGCGTCGGCCCGCTCGCTGTGGCCGGCAAGCGTCGGCATACATTACGTACTGCCAACGACCGGATTTCAATGCGGCAGTTCGGAGGAGACGATCTTGAAACGAAAAACCCTTGCCCTTTCCATCGCGGCGGCGGGCCTGTGCGCCGGCCACGCGCATGCGCAGTCGAGCGTGCAGCTCTACGGCCTGATGGACCTGAGCTTTCCGACCTACCGGACCCACGCCGATGCGAACGGCAAACACGTGATCGGGATGGGCAACGAAGGCGAACCGTGGTTCAGCGGCAGCCGCTGGGGCCTGCGCGGCGCCGAAGACATCGGCGGCGGCACGAAGATCATCTTCCGCCTCGAAAGCGAATTCGTCGTCGCGAACGGCCAGATGGAAGACGAAGGCCAGATCTTCGACCGCGACGCATGGGTCGGCGTCGAGGACGAGCGCTTCGGCAAGCTGACGGCCGGCTTCCAGAACACGATCGCGCGCGATGCGGCGACGATCTACGGCGACGCGTACGGGTCCGCGAGGCTGTCGACCGAGGAAGGCGGCTGGACCAACTCGAACAACTTCAAGCAGATGATCTTCTACGCGGCCGGCCCGACCGGCACGCGCTACAACAACGGCGTCGCGTGGAAGAAGCTGTTCAGCAACGGCATCTTCGCGAGCGCCGGCTACCAGTTCAGCAACTCGACGTCGTTCGCGACCGGCTCCGCGTACCAGGCCGCGCTCGGCTACAACGGCGGGCCGTTCAACGTGTCGGGCTTCTACAACCACGTGAACCACAACGGCTTCCGGAACCAGACGTTCTCGGTCGGCGGCAACTACACGTTCGACATCGTGCGGCTGAATGCCGGCTACTTCCGCTACAACGGCGACCAGGGCCCGCTCGGCCAGCGTCACGACGATTCGTGGACGGTGTCGATGAAGATCGCGCCGAAGGGCGCGCTCGACTACGAGCTCGGCTACCAGCAGATGCGCATCAAGAACGCCGCGAACAACGCGGACGGCTTCACGCCGAACGCCAACCTCGGCGCGTTCAGCCTGACCAACGGCGTCGCCAACGGCTTCAAGGAGACGATCTACGGGTCGGTGTTCTACCACCTGAGCAAGCGCACCGAGGTGTACCTGGCCGGCGACTACATGAAGCTGCACGGCGGCTACACGGTGTCGTCGACGTTCGGCGCGAAGAACCAGCTCGAACTGACGTCGGGCATCCGCACGCGCTTCTGACCCGAGGCGGTCATCCGGGCAGGGCCCGTCGGGCCCTGCCGCACGCTCCTTCCGGGATTCTCCATGCGGGCACGCCGGCGAACGACGCTGACCGTGCCCTTTTTTTCATCCGTTGTTCGTCCTTTTCGCGGCGTCGCCGAATGTCCGCCGCACGGCCGCCGGCCGGCCCGTGCGACAACCGGCCCGAACCCGCTGGCGGCCCGTCCGGCGGGCGATCGCGGCCGATGCGCGCATGCTCGGCTCACATCGGCGCTTGACCTGCGCCGACCGACTCGCTAGCGTTTCGGGTTTGCCCGGGCGGCCATTGCCGCCGGTGCCGTGAGCGCGCCCGACGTCCTGGCGCGCACGGCCGGGCTCCGATGGAAAAGACGATGCAGAAACTCGATGCGGCCAGCCCGCAGGCGATGTCGACGGATTTCACCGCCGACAACGTCGCGCGCCTGAAGGCGCTGTTCCCCGAACTCGTGACCGAAGGCCCGGACGGCGCGTCGGTCGACGTCGACGTGCTGAAGGCGCTGGTCGGCGAGCGCACGGTCGGCGACGCCGACGAGCGCTACGGCTTCCACTGGCACGGCAAGCGCGCCGCGCGCCAGGCCGCGCTCACGCCGTCGACGGGCACGCTGCGGCCCTGCCCCGACGACAGCGTCGCGTGGGACGACACGCGCCATCTGGTGATCGAGGGCGACAATCTCGACGTGATGAAGCTGCTGCACAAGAGCTACGCCGGCAAGGTGAAGCTCGTCTACATCGACCCGCCGTACAACACCGGCAGCGATTTCGTCTATCCGGACGACTTCAGCGACAGCATCCGCCACTACCTGGCGATGACGGGCCAGACCGAAGCCGGCGTGAAGCGCAGCACCAACACCGAGGCGAACGGCCGGTTCCACACCGACTGGCTGAACATGATGTATCCGCGCCTGAAGCTTGCGCACGCGCTGCTGTCCGACGAAGGGCTGATCGCCGTGCACATCGACGAGCACGAAGTGCATGCGCTGGTGCTGATGCTGCGCGAGATCTTCGGCGAGGAAAACGAGCTCGGCGTGGCCGTGTGGGACAAGCGCAACCCGAAGGGCGACGCGCGCGGCGTCGCGTACCAGCACGAATCGCTGGTGCTGTTCGCGCGCAACGCCGAGACGCTGCTCGAACGGGCGCCGCTCAAGCGCCCGAAGCGCAACGCGCAGCGCATGCTCGACGCCGCGCACGACGCGGTGTACCGCAGCGGCAACCCGAAGGACGCGCAGAAGGCGTACCGCGCGTGGATGAAGGCGCAGACCAACCTGTCCGGCGGCGAGGTGATGTACGACCGGCTGTCGCCGGAGGGTCGCGTGTACCGCCTCGTGTCGATGGCGTGGCCGAACAAGAAGAAGGCGCCGGACGAATATTTCACGCCGCTGATCCACCCGGTCACCGGCAAGCCGTGCGCGATGCCGGCGCGCGGCTGGCGCAACCCGCCCGCGACGATGCAGGCGCTGCTCGAGCGCGGCCAGATCGAATTCGGCCCGGATGAAACCACGCAGCCGCAGCGGATCTACTACCTCGACGAGAACATGTACGAGAACGTGCCGTCGGTGCTGCCGTTCGCGGGCTCCGACGACGCGCTGTTGAAGACGCTCGGCATCCCGTTCGATCTGCCGAAGCCGGTCGACTTCGCGGCGGCCGTGATCGGCTGGTGCACGCGCGGCGACGACATCGTGCTCGACTGCTTCGCCGGCTCCGGTTCGACCGGCCACGCGGTGATGCAGGTGAACGCGACCGACGGCGGCGCGCGCCGCTATATCCTCGTGCAGCTGCCCGAGGCGCTCGACCGCCGCGACAAGACGCAAACCGCGGCCGCCGATTTCTGCGCGAAGCTGAAAAAGCCGCTGACCCTCGCCGAAATCACGAAGGAACGCCTGCGCCGTGCCGCGCAACAGGTCGCGCGCGACTATCCGGAAAGCTATGGCGACCTCGGTTTTCGCGTATACCGGCTCGACACGACCAACGTGATCGAGTGGGACCCGCGCCGCGACGACTTCGACCATGCCCTCTTCGCGTCCGTCGAACACGTGAAGACCGGCCGCACCGAGGACGACCTGCTTGCCGAACTCACCTTGAAGCTCGGTCTCGACCTGTGCACGCCGGTCGAGCATCACCAGGTGGCCGGCAAGACCGTGCACCTGATCGGCCGCGCGATCGTCGCGTGCTTCGATGCACGCATTTCACGCGACGACGCGGGCCCGCTCGCCGACGGCATCGTCGACCTGCTCGATGCGAGCGGCGCGTCGCGCGACGTCACGTGCCTGTTCCGCGACAGCGGCTTCGTCGACGACGTCGCGAAGCTCAATCTCGCCGCGCTGCTCGAACAGCACGGCGTGAAGCGCGTGCGGAGCCTGTGATGCGCCTGCATTTCGAAGCGGATCTCGACTACCAGCGCGAGGCGATCGACGCCGTCTGCGACCTGTTTCGCGGCCAGGAATCGTATCGCGGCGACTTCAGCGTGCTCGCGAACGCCGCGCCCGGCACGACGGCCGCCGCGCAAGGCTCGCTCGGCTTCGCGGTATCGGAGCAGGGCGTCGGCAACCGGCTGTCGCTGACCGACGACGCGCTCGCGCGCAATCTCGCCGACGTGCAGCTGCGCGGCGGGCTGCCGCCATCCGGCCTGCCCGGCTCGCGCGACTTCACCGTCGAGATGGAAACCGGCACCGGCAAGACCTACGTGTACCTGCGCACGATCTTCGAGCTGAACCGCCGCTACGGCTTCACGAAATTCGTGATCGTCGTGCCGTCGATCGCGATCAAGGAAGGCGTGCACAAGACGCTCGCGATCACCGAGGATCACTTCCGCGCGCTGTACGCGGGCGTGCCGTACGACTACTTCCTGTACGACTCCGCGAAGCTCGGCCAGGTGCGTCACTTCGCGGCGAGCGCGGCGATCCAGATCATGGTGATGACGGTCGCCGCGATCAACAAGAAAGAGATCAACAACCTCTACAAGGACAGCGAGAAGACCGGCGGCGAGAAGCCGATCGACCTGATCCGCGCGACGCGGCCGATCGTGATCGTCGACGAGCCGCAAAGCGTCGACGGCGGCCTCGAAGGGCGCGGGCGCGAAGCGCTCGCCGCGATGGCGCCGCTCTGCACGCTGCGCTATTCCGCCACGCACGTCGACCGCCATCACATGGTGTACCGGCTCGACGCGGTCGACGCGTACGAGCGCAAGCTCGTCAAGCAGATCGAGATCGCGTCGGCGATCGTCGAGGATGCGCACAACAAGCCGTACGTGCGGCTCGTCGGCGTGTCGAACCGGCGCGGCGCGATCAGCGCGCGCATCGAGCTCGATGTCGCGACCGCGGCCGGCGTGAAGCGCCAGATCGTGTCGGCCACCGACGGCGACGATCTCGAGCGCCTGACCAAGCGCGCGCTGTACGCGGGGCTGCGGATCGGCGAGATGCATGCGGTCAAGGGCGCCGAATACGTGGAGCTGCGCCATCCGGAAGGCGAGGCGTTCCTGTCGCTCGGCGAGGCGTTCGGCGACATCGACACGCTCGCCGTGCAGCGCGAGATGATCCGCCGCACGATCCGCGAGCATCTCGACAAGGAGCTGCGCCTCGCCGAGCGCGGCGTGAAGGTACTGTCGCTGTTCTTCGTCGATTCGGTCGAACGCTATCGCCGCTACGACGAGAACGGCATGCCGGTGAAGGGCGACTACGCGCTGATCTTCGAAGAGGAATATGCGCGCGCGGCCCGTGTGCCGGCCTACCGTGCGCTGTTCGACGGCGTCGACGTCGCGCTCGAGGTCGAGCGTGCGCACAACGGCTACTTTTCGATCGACCGCAAGGGCGGCTGGACCGACACGAGCGAAAGCAGCGCGGCGGCCCGGGAGAACGCCGAGCGTGCTTACGGCCTCATCATGCGCGAGAAGGAAGCGCTGCTGTCGTTCGACACGCCGCTGAAGTTCATCTTCTCGCACTCGGCGCTGAAGGAAGGCTGGGACAACCCGAACGTGTTCCAGATCTGCACGCTGCGCGACATCCAGACCGAGCGCGAGCGCCGCCAGACGCTCGGCCGCGGGCTGCGCCTCGCGGTCGATCAGGATGGCGAACGCGTGCGCGACCCGGGCGTGAACACGCTCACCGTGATCGCGACCGAGCGCTACGAGTCGTTCGCCGAGAACCTGCAGAAGGAAATCGAGGCCGATACGGGCATCCGTTTCGGGATCGTCGAGGAGCACCAGTTCGCGGCGCTGCCGGTGCAGGAAGACGACGGCCCCGCGCATGCGCTCGGCATCGAGCTGTCGCGCGTGCTGTGGAACCATCTGCACGAGCAGGGCTACGTCGACGCGCAGGGCAAGGTGCTCGACCGGCTGAAGGATGCGCTGCGCCAGAGCGCGCTCGTGCTGCCGGATGCGTTCGAACGGCTGCGTGCGCCGATCGTCGCGACGCTGCGCAAGCTGTCGGGCCGCTTCGCGGTGCGCAACGCCGACGAGCGCCGCGCGATCGCGTTGCGGCGCGATGCATCGGGCAAGGCCGTCGTGTTCGGCGAGGATTTCCGCGCGCTGTGGGATCGCATCCGCCACCGCACCGTGTACCGCGTCGAGTTCGACAACGCGAAGCTGGTGCGCGACTGCACGGCCGCGCTGCGCGACGCGCCGGATATCGCACGGGCGCGGCTGCAGTGGCGCAAGGCCGAGATCGACATCGGCAAGGCCGGCATCGAGGCGATCGAGGTGGCCGGCGCCGGCACCGTGCTGCTCGACGAAGGCGAATTGCCGCTGCCCGACCTGCTCACCGAACTGCAGGACCGCACCCAGCTCACGCGCCGTTCGCTTGCGACGATCCTCGCCGACAGCGGCCGGCTCGACGATTTCCGCGTGAATCCGCAGCAGTTCATCGCGGTCGCGGCCGACGCGATCAACCGCTGCAAGCGGCTCGCGCTCGTCGCCGGCATCGCGTACCGCAAGCTCGGCGAGCGCCACGTGCATGCGCTCGAATCGTTCGAGAGCGAGGCGCTCACCGGCTACTTGCGCAACCTGCGGCCGGACGCACGCAAGTCGATCCACGAAGCGGTCGTGTGCGAGACGGACGCCGAGCGCGCGTTCGCCGATGCGCTCGAAGCGCACGACGGCGTGAAGCTGTACGCGAAGCTGCCGGCGTGGTTCCGCGTGCAGACGCCGCTCGGCAGCTATCACCCCGACTGGGCCGTGCTCGCGGAACAGGACGGCGGCGAGCGGCTGTACTTCGTCGTCGATACGCCGAATGCCGACGGCCACGTGCCGAGCGAGCACGAGCGCGCGAAGCTCGCGTGCGGCGAAGCGCATTTCCGCGCGCTGGTCGATGGCGACGGCGCGGCGCGCTTCGTGCGGGTCACGCAGGCCGATGCGTTGTTCGAACCTGCAGCGCCGACGGCGGGCGCGGGGCGGTGAGACGAAGGGCGGCGACGAGCCGCCCTTTTTTATCGGCGTGGCCGGGCCTTTACCGATCGTGCCGAGTGCCCGCGGCGCCTGTTGCTCCGGCCGGTTTTCATCCTGTCATTCGCATGAAAGCCATCCGTATTCTCGCGGGCGGGCGACGCAGTTACGGCTGGTTGCAAATCGGGTCGGCATGATGTTTCCGGTCGGCAGCCTCGTTGCGTTTTCACCATGAAAAAAGGGCGCCGAAGCGCCCTTCTCCTGCATTCGCCGGCCGTGCTTACAGCGTGCGGCCGAATGCATTCCGATGCGAATGATGCGTGGACGTCGACGCATGCGCGGTATGGCCATGCCCGTGCGTGTGACCCCGGCCCGGCTGCGTGCCGGCGCGGTCGGCGATCGTATCGGAACGGTCGGCCGCGCGCGAGAGGCCCTTGTCGCGGTCGCCCGCGTGCATGCCGTTCGAGTTGCTCAGCGCCTGGCCGCTCATGTGGCCGCCGGACATGCCGCCCGCGTTGCCACCCGAGCCGCCAGCGCCATGACCGCCACCGTTGCCCCCGCCATTGCCGCCGGCCGCCGCATGGGCGGATACCGAGCCGAGCGCGAGCAGCGCGGCCGTCAGGACGGACAGATATCGTTGCTGTTTCATCTTGTGCTCCCTGGAGCGCGTTTGTGTGACTGCATTTTATGAACGCGCACAATTCGCGCTGCACGACGTTGTAAATGATCGTAACGACGCGTGCGGCACGCATTCGTCGGATCAATTCGGTGCGTGCATGAACGCGGGAACGGAGCACCGGAGCGACGCCACGGCATCGCCCCGGTGACGAGGTCGCTTACTGCGCCGCCTGCATGCCCTGCGCGGCGGCCTTGTGCTGCGCGGCCTGCTCTTGCGCCTGCTTCTTCGCCATGTGATGGCCGACGATACAGCCGCCGACCGCGCCGACCACTGCGTGGTGCCCCGCGTAGTGGCCGGCCACACCGCCGACCACCGCGCCCTTCATGCAGCCCGCCGCATGCGCGCTGCCGATCGTTGCGAGCGCAACGACTGCGGCGGCTGCGTACCGTCCGATGTACCGGATGGGATTCATGTGATCACTCTCCTCAGGTCGTCGTGATCAGTGCGCTCGTGAGCCGGTCGCGCTCAGTCCCAACGGCCGCGCCAGCCGCCACCGTCACGCCAGGCGCGCTCGCGCCACTCGTGCTCGCGCCATTCACGGCGGCGCCACTCGTGTTCACGCCATTGCCGCGCACGCCAGTCGTCATCGCGATAGCCGACCGGCGCGTACATCACCGGCGGAGGCGGCGCGACGTAGACGGGCGCCGGCGCCGTGTAGACGCCCGGCACGCCGATACCGACCGACAGGTCGACGTGGGCCGATGCGACGCCCGAGGCTGCCAGCGCCGCTACACCGAGAACTGCACCGAGAATAAGTTTCTTGCTCATTTCGCGACTCCCTGCACGTGTCGTGCGTCATGTGACTA
This sequence comes from Burkholderia sp. E168m22, assembly GCF_001319805.1. Classification (NCBI taxonomy): domain Bacteria; kingdom Pseudomonadati; phylum Pseudomonadota; class Betaproteobacteria; order Burkholderiales; family Burkholderiaceae; genus Burkholderia; species Burkholderia sp. E168m22. The sequence goes on along the minus strand of NZ_BBSK01000050.1, from coordinate 11,484 downwards.
CGGTTCGGAGTCTAGGCACCAGGCGCTGACACAGGTGAAACGGGTATGCGAGACAGGTAACGGACGTTTACGAGTACCCGCAAAGCCTGATGGAGCAAGGCAAAGGCGGTATTCCACACACCGTTGCAGCGATGCATCGGGTCGGTAAAAAGGGGATTTTCGGCACGAAACCGGCGATCGGATCGCACCCGCCGGTGTGCATGGCGAGCGAACCGCCCTCGCCTTCGCGGCGCGAGCGGTTCGCGGCAATGCGCGTTACGCGCGGATATCGTCGACGCTGCGCAGCCAGTGGACGCTGAACAGGTTGTCCGCGTCGGTCCACACGGTATCGGGTTCGAACCCGGCGCGGCGCGCGATCGCATGAAAGCCGTCGATCGTGAATTTGTGCGAGTTCTCCGTATGGATGCGTTCGCCGGCTTCGAAACGGAACACGTGGCCGCGCACGTGCACGGTCTGCGCGACGTCGCTGACCAGATGCATCTCGATGCGCTGCCGCCCGCGATCGTAGAACGCGCAGTGCGAGAACGCGTCGACGTCGAAATCCGCGCCGAGCTCCGCGTTCGCGCGCGCGAGCAGGTTCAGGTTGAACTGCGCGGTCACGCCCTGCGCGTCGTTGTACGCGTGATGCAGCGTGCGCTCGTCCTTCACGAGATCGGCGCCGACCAGCAGGCCGCCGCCGCGCAGCAGCCGCGCCGCGTCGCGCAGGAACGTGTCGGCCTCTTCCGGCGAGAAGTTGCCGATCGTCGAGCCGGGAAAGAAGCCGATGCGCCGCCGCGGCGTCTCGGTCAGCGCGGCCAGTTGCTCGGCCTTCGTGTAGTCGGCCGCGAGCGGCGCGACGTCGAGCCACGGATAGGCCGCCCGCAACCGCGCGGCCGCGCCGTGCAGGTAATCGGCGGAGATGTCGACCGGCACGTAGCGCGCCGGTGCGTTCGCATAGTTGTCCGCGAATGCGTCGAGCAGCACGCGGATCTTCTCGAGCGAACCCGCGCCGAATTCGACGATGTCCGCATGCGGGCCGACGCGCCGCACGATCTCCGCCGCGCGATCGCGCAGGATGCCGAGCTCGGTGCGCGTCGGGTAGTACTCGGGCAGTTCGCAGATGCGGTCGAACAGCGCGGAACCGGCCGCATCGTAGAAGTATTTCGGCGGAATGCTGCGCGGCGTGCGCGACAGTCCGTCGATCAGGTCGCGCTCGAACGCGCTCGGCCGCGAATCGCGGGCGGGTTGCAGGCCACCGCTCGTGGCCGTCAGGTCAGACGTCTCGCGCAAGTCGCACTCCCGTGAATTGCCAGCGTGCCGCCGGCGGAAAGAAATTGCGGTACGTCGGCCGTTCGTGTCCGGGCGGCGTCGCGATGCTGCTGCCGCGCAGGACCTGCTGGCCGACCATGAACTTGCCGTTGTATTCGGCCGCGACCCCGGCGAGCGGCCGAAAGCCCGGATACGGCTCGTAGGACGAACGCGTCCATTGCCAGACGTGCCCCAGCATCTGCCGGATGCCGTCCGCCGCGAACGCGGTTTCCCATTCGAATTCGGTCGGCAGCCGCGCGCCGGCCCATTCCGCATACGCGGCCGCTTCGTAGAAGCTCACGTGGCACACCGGCGCGTCGGGCGCGAGCGGCTCGACGCCATGCAGGCCGAACGTGCGCCGCACGCGCGTGGCGGCCGCATCGTCATCGTCCGGCATCCAGTACGCGGGCCCTTGCCACCCTTCCCGCTGCACCGTGGCCCAGCCGTCGGACAGCCAGAACTCGGGCCGTGTATAGCCGCCGTCGGCGATGAATGCGGCGAATTCCGCGTTCGTCACCAGGCGGTTCGCGATCTCGTACGGCCGCACGAGCGCGGTGTGGCGCGGCCGTTCGTTGTCGAACGAGAACGCATCGCCATCGTGGCCGATCTCGACGAGCCCGCCCGGCTGCGGCAGCCAGCGCAACGGGCCGGCGTCGCCCGCGGCGAGCGCGCATCCGGCTTCGTCGCCCGTGCGCGGCCGGAATGCCGGGCGCAGCGGGTTGCACGAGAACGCATGCAGCATGTCGGTGACGATCAGTTCCTGGTGCTGCTGCTCGTGATGCAGGCCGAGCACGAGCTCGGGCGCGATCGCGTCGAGCAATGCCGCGTCGGCGCCGGCCAGCGCGCGCAGCATCGCGTCGTCGACGTATTGCCGGTACGCATGCACCTCGTCGAGCGACGGACGCGTGAGCAGCCCGCGCTGCGGCCGCGGATGGCGCGGCCCGAGCGCTTCGTAATAGGAATTGAAGAGGAACTGGAATGCGTCGTCGAACGGCGCGTAGCCGGGCACGCGACGCATCAGCACGACGGTTTCGAAGAACCAGGTCGTATGCGCGAGATGCCATTTGGTCGGACTCGCGTCGGGCATCGACTGCACGGCCTGGTCTTCGGCGGACAGCGTCGCGGTCAACGCGATGCTATGGGCGCGCACGTCCTGGTAACGGCGCTGAAGCTGGGATGCAAGGAGGCTCATCGGTTTACCGTTCACGTCGCGATTCGCTGCGTTGCGTTGCCGGAAAAGGGAAAGCCTTGCGCTCGAATGCGCGCGGCTGACGTGCGATTTGCTGCTGCGTCGTGGGGCAGCCGGCGCGCGCGCCGGGCCGCGGATGCGGCGTCACTTCATCTGCCCGTGCAGAACAGTATGGTCCAGAAATGTGAACGTCGCGAATCGGATTTCGGGTGAAACGAAGACGAAAGAAAAATGAAAGCATGCTTGGTGTGGGCGTCGCGCGTTTCATGCACCGTCGACGCCTGTCGTGACGGGGTTCGGCCGGCAGAGGCAATGCGCGTGCCCGCGGCTGCGTGCTACTGACGTCCGGTGACAGCCGCCCGGCGTGCGTGAAAGGTCGATGGCGCGCGTTCGTCGAAGGAGCGGCCTTATGCAGCCGATTCGTCAGTCGATATCGCGTCCTTCTCGGTGCCCTGCTCGACGGCCCTGCCCTTCGCTTGCCGTCGCTTTCTTCTCCGGCCGCAAAAAATTTTTCGCGTCGATGTCACACGCGCGGGGTGTTCGCTCGTCATATCAGCGGAACCCACACGAAAGGAGAAGGAACCATGACTGCGAAACTCAATCCGTTTGCCGCCGCCCCTGCGCTGATGAAGAGCTGGATGACCGTGTCGGTCGCCGCGGCCGGGAGCCTCGAGCCGACGCTGATCGAGCTGGTCAAGATCCGTGCATCGCAGATCAACGCGTGCGCGAACTGCCTTAACATGCACACCGTCGAGGCGCGCGAGCAAGGCGAGACCGAGCAGCGCATCTACCTGCTGTCCGCGTGGCGCGAAGCGCCCTGCTACACCGACCGCGAACGCGCGGCGCTCGGCTGGACCGAGGTGCTCACGCGGCTGTCGGAGGGCCATGCGGCGCACGAAGCGGCCTACGCGGCGCTGAACGACCATTTCAGCGAGGAAGAACAGGTGAAACTCACGGTGATGATCAACGTGATCAACGGCTGGAACCGGCTCGCCGTCGGCTTCGGGCTGTGGGTCGACCCGGCCGACGCGAAGGCCGCCGCCGCGAAGATGGTGGCTTGATGCCGAACCTCGACCCGGCCAGCGGCAGCGCCGACGAACGGGCCGACGCGGCGGCGAGCTTCGATCCGCTGCGTCGCACGCTGATCCGCGTCGCGTACCGGATGCTCGGTTACGTCGCGGATGCCGAGGACATGGTGCAGGAGGCGTTCATCCGCTGGATGGACGTCGACCGTACCGAGGTGCGCGTGCCCGAGGCGTTCCTGCGCCGCATGGTGATGCGCATGTGCCTCGACCAGCTGAAATCCGCGCGGCACCAGCGCGAGACCTATATCGGCCCGTGGCTGCCCGAGCCGGTCGTCGAGGAAGACGAACCGGACGACGTCACGCTGCCGCTGCTGCTCGCGCTCGAACGGCTCTCGCCGCTCGAACGCGCGGCGTTTCTGCTGCACGACGTGTTCGGCCTCGAATTCGACGAAGTGGCCACGACGATCCAGCGGGACCCGGCCGCGTGCCGGCAGCTCGCCGCGCGGGCCCGCACGCACGTGCGCGACGCGCGACCGCGTTTTCATGTCGAGAAGCAGCGCGGGATCGAGCTCGCCGAAGCGTTCTTCGCGGCGTCACGCAGCGGCGACATGCGCGCGCTCGGCGCGATGCTCGCCGAGGACGTGAGCCTGCATTCCGATGGCGGCGGCAAGCGCACGGCGGCCGGCAAGCCGGTATTCGGCTTCGAGCTCGTGATGCGGGTGCATGCGTACCTGGCCGAGCTGTTCGCGACGCATGCGTCGAAGCTCGTGCGGGCCGGGTTCATCAACGGGCTGCCGGGTTTCATCACGCTTGAAGCCGACGGCGAGCTGCAGACGACTGCGCTCGAGATCGACGACGGCAAGATCGTCGCGATCTATGTCGTGCGGAATCCTGACAAATTGAAGCATCTGCATTGAGGGCGGCGCGAGCATGCGCCGGGGGCGACGTGCGATATGAATGCATGGCGCCGGTGTCGCCCTCTTCTTTCTGCCTGCATTGCCGAGCGCCGGCTACCGCGATCAGTACATCGCGCCTCCGGCGTTGCCCATCATGAACAGCAGGACGCCGAGCAGCGGCGTCGCGACGGCGAAACCGGCCGCCGCCAGCCAGTTCGTGCCGCCTTGCGCCTCGAGCAGCGCGAGAAACGATTCGCGGGACGTCGCGTTCGGGCGCAGTTTTTCGATCTGGCGCTCGACGTGCCGCTTGTAGAGGCCGTTCCCGTACCAGCCGAGCGACACCGCGATCGCGATCGTGGCCGGGTCGAGCACGCTCGATTCGAAGTATCCCGGGAAGTACAGCAATTCGACCAGCGTGATGCCGAGCGTGACGGCGAGCACGGCGGCCGCCTGCCAATACATGCATCGATACGCCAACCAGACCGGGCCGAGAAAGCACGCGGCCCAGTTCCACGACTGCCGGCTCTTGCGCGAGTCGGCGATCGCCCATTTTCGTTCGAACCAGGCGGCGTTCTTGCCGACGTAAGCGGCGATTTCGTCGTTGCTCGCGGACGATGCGGCGGTCGTGACCTCGGACATGATCGTGTGCTCTCAGTCGCGCGGATCGCGCGTCGTTGTCTTAATGACGTGGAGATCGAGCGACGCGCGAAATCGCCGCGTCGATGCGCAGACGATTCTACGCGCCGTGCAGCGGCAGTTGTGTGGCGGATCGGATGGTCAATGACGATGCGATGCCGGGCCGCGTATCGCGCAACGCATCGAGGCTTCATGCGTTGCTTTGCGTTGTTCTGCGTCGTTTCGGACCGGAAAAGAAAAACGCCACGCGAAGTTGCCGCGTGGCGTTTGTATGTTTGGCGAGCCGCGTTGCCTGTAGGCAAGTTGTGCTGCCGGACCCCTTCATTTTGTTCGTTGGTAGGCTCGATTGGATTCGAACCAACGACCCCCACCATGTCAAGGTGGTGCTCTAACCAACTGAGCTACGAGCCTAAGAAGCCGCGAATTATAGAGAGGGTTTTGGAGGAGCACAACCCCCTTCGTGAAAATTTTTTGAATCGACGTGTGCAGTGGGCTGACGATCGATGTTGCCTCGCGATGCCGCGAGCGTGAGCTTCACCTGTTCGCATCACAGCAAAACGCGTCGATGTGATGCGGTGTTATCCACATTGCCCTCTGGATAACCGTCCGGGAAATCTCTGGATTCACAGTGGAACGATTGAGGATATGTCGGCGAGTCTGTGAATCGACGAAAAGTTGTTCTGTGCTGCCGGACGCTGTTCACGTCGCGCACCCAGGGTTATGCATTTCGCTTCGCGTTGAAAATTCAGTGCGTTACGGAGGTTATCCACTGTGGGACACAGCGCTTGTTAACTATCACTACGTATATATACGAACCCTGTTAACACCTTTGGATAAGCACAGTCCGTCGACTGTGATCCGCTCAGGATATGCACTGCGTACAGCGGCTGGATGAACGAAGCGGAACGCTGTGAAGCGCTCTAGCGATGCGTGAGCCGTCATGTCTGTAGAATCGCAGGCATCCCGAATGCAAAGGCCCGGCGAACGGGCTCACGGCAAATGACCGATGCTTTATCGCCCCGTCTCCAGGCACTCGATATCGATACGGTCGTACGCAGGATGCAGCACCATCCAGGCGACATCGTGTTCGAGCAACGCGTGTCGATACCGGAGGCCGAGGTCCTGTGTTGTCGCTACGAGGGCGAGCGATTCAACGTGAAGTTCGATCTCGACTACGGCATGTTTGTCGAGCGTGTTGGCATGCTGTCCGCCGAGGACGTCGCGAAGATCGTTGGATGGCTCACGAAGGAGGCAGGGTGATCACGGCAGACGATACGGGGCGAAGCGATCGATGAAGGCACCTGTCAATGAGATGCTGGTGACGGATATCGCAGGCCGCGTTGCGGTCGTCGTGACCGAGCTGGCAGCTGCCGCCGATGTGCTGAAGCAGTTGGGCTTCGCTCGACAATCCGAGCGCTGGGAACGCGCGATCGCAGACGATACCGACCGCCAGACACTCGTAGCCGCGCTCATCGATCTCGATGCGTTGTTTTCCGCAGGCCGTGACTGGAGCCCGCAGGCACTCGTCGAGTATTACCGGGAGATCGGTGTCGTTCGAAGTGGTTACCGTTCGGTTGCATGGCGCGGGCCGTCGCAATACGTGGTCGAACGACATGATTGAATCACGCGAGGCAACGCGATGACGTACACGGTCCTGATGGTGTCGCGCGGCGAAATCGTGCTGTCCGACGGAAAGCGGACCGTGCGGGCGCCTGGCGAGGCATTGTCGTCCGGCGTGGACAACGGTCCCGCATTCGTCGTCTATGTCGATTCGATGAAGTACGTCGAGCCCCAAGGCGATGGCGAGACGATCGATAACGCCACTCGCGAGGCGGTGATCTCGGCGATCACCGACTATTTTTTGTCGCGACGTACAACGGTTGATTTCGAATCCTGAGCCAGTCACGAAACCCGGGAAAGAGCGGGGTGATGCGAGCGGCGCTTGCAAAGGGAGCAGGTAATGGGACCGATCATGTGCCGCCCGCACGGACACGATAACGGGATCACGATATCCGCGGGCATTGCCGCGCGCATCCGGCAGTGCGGACAGTTTTCGCCCGGTGATATTCGGAGAACACGATGAGCACGTTGAATTTCGGCACGGTCGACCAGTGTTCGGTCACGCTCAACACAGCGACGCTGCTGGGCCTGAAGGCTGCCTACGAAGACTTTGCGGCGACCGGGCAGGATCTGCATAACTTCGAGATCTGCATCACGGATAAAAGGGCATCCACGGTGGACCCCATGCCAGATGACGATGTCATCACCATCACGTTCGTGGCAAAGCTGATTCCGGGCATGCGCGGACTGGGCAACGCAAACCGGCTCGGAAAGTCGATCCACTACGTCATCGCGCCGGAAACCGGCGAGATTCTCGGGAGAGTTGGGACGAAGTGACCCGACGCGCGAGCGGCGGTGTGTGGATAACCGGCGCACGATCCAGTTGAAACCCTGTGCATCCAACCGGTGAGCGTCCCGGTTTCGATGGGCTCGTTGGCCTGAATGCGTTGCCCGGCAAGGCTTTGCCGACCATGAAAGAGGGCAGCGAACGAATCGGCGGCGACGTCCGGACGTCGAATGCCGTGTGGATATCGTTGACTCGAAGCCACTCGAAACCGGCTGCATTCAACGGGTGAGCGTAGTCGAACCCGGCGAAGACGATCGGTCAATCACCCGGGTTGTGGATATCGATGGCCAAAACAACGAGAAACGCTGTGCATGCCAAAGGTGAGCGAACCCATCGAAGTCAGCATGCAGCACCATCAGGAGAGGTGTGGATATCCCGTTCCGCGGCGACTCGAAACCCTGTGATTTTAAAGGTGAGACTGCCGGAGGAGTTTCGATGTGAATAACAGCCGAGGAAAGTCAGTCGAAACGCTGTGCATTCGAGTGGTGAGCGTGCACCCGTTCAAGCCGGCCGAGCCGCGCCACAAAAGGCGCTGGCGGCCATCGCCGACCACCAGTCGGGCGCGCGCATCCTACCACTTCAAGTCTGCTGATCGAGCGCCTGCACGACCGCCTTCTCGCCAAGACTCCCCGCCGGCCCGACCACCGCATAGTTGAGCCCGTTCACCGAGCCATACCGCGCCAGCAGCGCGCCATCCACCCGTTGCCCATTCGGCAGCAGCCGATGTTTCGATTCCGCCGGCCGGAGATAGAAGCTCAACGTCCGTCCCGCGTCATCCTGATAGAGCACCATCGCAGCAGTAGCGCCGCTATCCGTCGTGAACAGCCGCCCACCGACCGGCCTGAACCCCGCTGCGCTCAAATCCGGCAGCTTCGCCGATGCGCCCACGCCTTTGGTGAGCCACCCCTGCAAATCGCCCGCACCGCTCGGCCGGTAATCGACCTTGGCCGTCCGATCGACCACCATCATCTGGTAAGCCTTGACCGCATCGCTCATCGGCGCGATGGGCGGCGGCGCGTTCCACCCGCGCGCCTGCCACCCGCCGAACGTCCCGAGCCCCACGCAGAACACGAACGAAGCCGCCATCGCGAACCGCATCCTCGAGCGCTCGGCCCGCCGGCCGCGAATCGTCGCTGGGTCGAGCGCCGGGTTGTCCGCCGGCATCCGCACGCTCTCCAGCGCAGCCCGCAACCGCTGCGCGTCCTGCTGCCATTGCTTCACCTGTTCCGCGCGCTCAGGATGCAGCGCGAGATAGCGCTCGACCGCGGCACGCGCATCGTCGTCGAGCTGGCCGTCGACATAGGCCTGAAGGTCATGTTCGTTCGGAGGGGTGTTCATTTCTTCATCAGCCGCAAGGAAGGAGCAGGAAGTTCGCCGTCGCTGAGCTGGCGCAGCGCCTGGCGCGCGCGGGAGAGCCGCGACATCACCGTGCCGATCGGCACCTCGAGCAGGTCGGCGACTTCCTGATAGGTGAAGCCTTCGACCGCGACGAGCAACAGCAGGCTGCGCTGCTCGTCCGAGAGCCGGCCGAACGCTTCGAGCGTCGCGCGCGCCGCGAATTCGCGTTCGGCGGATGGCCAGTGCGCTTCGTCGTCGTCGCGAATGCGGCCGAGCAGCCAGCTGTAGCGCTTCGCGCTGCGTTTGCCGTCGAGAAATTGCCGGTACAGGATGGTGAAGAGCCAGCTGCGCAGCGATGCGTCGTCGCGGCGGCTCGTCCAGCGCGACAGCGCGCGCTCGAGTGTCGACTGGACGAGGTCGTCGGCCGCGTGGACGTCGCGCGCCAGCCAGAGCGCGAAGCGTCGCAGCCTGGGGATGAGTTCGCGCAATGCTTCGTCGTCGAGGGCGGTGGAGGGCATGGCCGGGCCGGTTGCCGAAAGGGTCGTAGATGCCGCGTAGGACGCCGGCCGGCATCGGTTATTCCCTCCAGCATACGAAAAAATTCTTCATGGAATAAAGCGGCGTGGGGGGCGTCCTACGCGCGTTCGACAATGATCTGACGATCGGGAGTGCATTCATGAAGCAATCTTCTTCTTCGCCGCAGCGCGAGCCCGGGCGCGGCTGGTGGCGCTGGGCCGTGATCGGCGGCGCGGTGGCCGGCGTGGCCGCGGCGTTCGGGTATGCCGGCGGGTGGCTCGCGCCGGCGCGTCTGACCCCGCACCGGCTCGTCGACGCGCTGCAGACCAACAGCGGCGTCCATCCCGGTTACCGGCGCAATCACGCGAAGGGCGTGTGCGTGACCGGCTACTTCGAAGGCAACGGCGCCGCGAGCGCGTATTCGGTCGCGCCGTTCTTCAAGGCGGTGCGCACGCCGGTGGTCGGGCGTTTCGCGTTGCCGGGCGGGAATCCTTATGCGCCGGACAGCAGCGTGCCGATCCGCAGCCTTGCATTGAAGCTGACCGCGCCGGACGGCGAGCAATGGCGGACCGGGATGAACGCGATGCCGGTGTTTCCAGTGGCGACGCCGCAGGCGTTCTACGAGCAGACGCTTGCGACCCGGCCCGATCCGAAGACGGGCAAGCCGGACCCGGCGAAGGTGAAGGCGTTCTTCGGCGCGCATCCGGAGGCGGGCGCGTTCCTGCAATGGGTGAAGGGTGCGAAGCCGAGCGCGAGCTACGTCACCGAAAGCTATTACGGGCTGAACGCGTTCTACTTCGTCGACGCGGCCGGCAAGCGCCAGGCAGTGCGGTGGCGCGTCGTGCCGGAGCAGACGGCCGGCGCCGGCGATGTCGCGACGGCCGCGGACCCGAACGTGCTGCAACAGGACGTGACGCAGCGCATCGCGGCCGGCCCGCAGAAGTGGAAGCTGCTGGTCACGCTGGCGGAGCCCGGCGACCCGGTGGACGACGCGACGAAGATCTGGCCCGCGCAGCGCACGACGATCGATGCGGGCACGCTCGTGCTCGACCGCGTGGAGGTGCAGGACAGCGGCCCGTGCCGCGACGTGAACTACGACCCGACGGTGCTGCCGCAGGGGATTCAGTTGTCGGGAGATCCATTGCTGGCGGCGCGCTCGGCCGCGTATGCGGATTCGTATCTGCGGCGCACGAGTGAAGAGGCCGGCGTGGCAGGCGTGGCGCGAGTGAGTGGGGAGGGACGGTGATGAAGGCTTCGACGACGTTTAGTTTGCCGGCGCGGGTGCTGCACTGGGTGATGGCCGCGATGATCCTCGCGATGCTGTTCATCGGGGTGGGGATGGTGGCGTCGGTTTCCGGGCGGCACGAGATCCTGGTGGCGATTCACAAGCCGCTGGGTGTGGCCGTACTGGTGCTGGTGTGCGTGCGAATCGTGGTGCGGATGCTGTCGAAGCCGCCGGCGTTGCCCGACGATCTGCCATGGTGGCAGAAGGTGGCCGCGCACGGGTCGCATCTCGTGCTGTATGCGCTGATGGTCGCGATGCCGCTGATCGGCTGGGCGATGCTGTCGGCGGGCGGATATCCGGTGACGCTGGGCGGCGGCGTGCAGCTCCCGGCGCTGGTGTCGGCTGATCCGGTGACGTTCGCGTGGCTTCGGGTTGCGCATCGCGTGCTGGCCTATCTCTTCTTCCTGACGTTCCTCGCGCACTTTGCCGCGGCGCTGTATCACGGGCTGATTCGGCGGGACGGCGTGGTGAGGGCGATGGTGGGGCGGTAATCGACGGAGGGTTGTGTTCGATGCGGTGGGGCTGTTCACGGGCGACCGAGACTGCGCCTGCCGTGTCGCTTATATATGAGCACTAGGAGGTGCTCAGCGGTCCCCGCCATACCATGTCAAAAATATTTCACAAAAGGGGTTGCGGAGACCGGGGCGGATGCATAGAATCACGCCTCTTTCGCGCTAACGGAAACACGGCGCGGGGGAAGAAGAGGGAAGCGGGTGCTGTTGAAGTCGGTTTTATCGATTCCAGTGCGTGCGAAATTAAACCGCAGTCGTCGCAACGAAGTAGTTAAAAAAGTTGTTGACGAGTTTCAAAAAACGGTTGATAATCTCGCTTCTCTGCTGCTGAAAACGCAGCGCTGCTGAAGGGTTCAGATCTCTCGCAGAAATGCTCTTTAAAAATTAACAGCC